>JAUVPN010000048.1 GCA_030598645.1 Hyphomicrobium sp.
GCCAAGGTTTCCCGTTCACAGCTCTTCCAGCGTCTGGCCAACATTCCGAGTTGTGTGATCGGTTTGGAGCCCGGCGCGGGCGCGCATCATATCGCCCGTCGCCTGCTGGCACTCGGACATGACGTGCGGTTGGTTCCGGCACAGTACGTCAAGCCGTTTCTCAAGGGGCATAAGAACGATTATCGCGACGCTGAAGCGATCGCCGAGGCAGTACAACGCCCGACGATGAACTTCGTGACTGTCAAGACGCCAGAGCAAAGTGACCTGATGACGTTGCATCGTGTGCGCTCCCGGCTCGTTTGCCAGCGCACCGGGTTGCTCAATCAGATCCGTGGGATATTGATCGAACGAGGGATCGCTGTGCGCCAAGGCGCTATGCGCTCGAGCACATGGAAAAGATGCTGGAGTGGGACTCGGCCTCTCGCCTCTCGATTTGAACTCTACATAGCCTAGACCTCCGCATGCCGACGTGACAGACTAGTGATTGTAGAGCAGCGAACGAGAACCCAATGGAAGTGTCCAAACTGGAGCCGCTGGGGCGGGATCAAATCTTCGGGCTCTGTGCCATGGGCTTGGCGGTATTGGTCATTGCCAACGATTTTACCGCCTTATCAGTGGCGTTGCCGTCGATCGAAAGGGATTTTGCTTCCGACGTTACAACCGTGCAGTGGGTTATTAATGGCTACGGCTTGGTGTTCGGCGTTCTCATCGTTACTGGCGGGCGGCTCGCCGACATGTTCGGTCGGCGACGGATATTCTTTCTTGGAACTGCTATTTTTGCAATTTTTTCGTTTATTGGTGGCTTGGCGAGCGATGTGTGGATGTTGCTCGTGGCGCGTGGGATCATGGGTATCGGGGGGGCAATGATGTGGCCCGCGATCTTGGGCATGACCTACGAGCTCATCCCAAAGCGCGCTGCGCTGGCGGGCGGCCTAATATTGGGTGCAGCAGGATTCGGTAACGCTGTTGGACCGCTGTTGGGTGGCGCCCTAACAGACGGGTTAAGCTGGCGATGGATCTTCTTTGTCAACGTCCCTGTTGCAGCTATTGCGATCTTTGTCGTCTGGCAGATCTTACCGGATGACAAGCCGGATGCAGCGCGTGAGCGTATCGACTATGGTGGAGTGGCGGCGCTGTCTGTTGGTCTCTTTTCCCTACTTTTGGCACTTGATCTGGTGGTTGATCTTGGCTGGACCTCTCCTGCTATACTCGGGCTTTTTGCGGCGTCGGCGCTATCGCTTGCGGGATTTGGATTTATTGAGCGTTATGCGGGGAAGTGGGCACTGATCCCGCCCGACGTGATGGCGAATCGGGTTTTTTTTGCGGCCGGTCTTGCGACGCTGTTGATGTCTGCCATTTTCTTCGCGGCGCTTTTGTATCTTCCACAATTTATGTCAAAGGAACTGGGTTTTTCAGCCATGACATCCGGGGCGGGCCTTCTACCGATGATGGGTGTCTTTGCGCTGACCTCCTTCGCGGCTGGGCCGCTGTATGAGTATGTCGGAGCAAAAATTGTTGTCACGAGCGGAGCGGTTTGCCTGGCTCTTGGCATGTTGCTCTTGTCACGCCTGATAGAAACAGCGAGCTATTGGGACCTCGTGCCGGGCATGGTGGTGCTGGGGATCGGTATTGGGTTGTTCTATTCCTCCATTACCACGGCTGCGATTACCGCTGTAGCGCATGAGCGAGCGAGCCTTGCAGGTGCCATCGTCTACATGTTTCAGATCGCCGGGGGGGCTATCGGGTTGGGGCTTAATACGGCACTGGTCGCAATGGCGCCGACGTTACCTGAGGGCATCAGCATTGCCTTTTCGGTGGATGCCGGACTGGCCTTGTGTGGTGTTATCGTGTCTGCGCTTTTTGTTGGCGGGAAGCTCACTCGGGAGCAAATTCACGCACTGGTGCACCGGCATCGTGCCCACGGATGATGGAGCGTTGACGAAACGGAAAGTTCCCAACGTTCGCAAAGTCGGGACTGGAGATATTATTAGGGTAGTGCTGGGACTGGCCTAAAGGTGCGGTCGTCTTGACAGGAGAGACGGTTACCACAAGGATCGCCGAAAAGATCGTTGAATGCTCTTTGAGTTTTAACGCAACTGCTTTTACGCGATGGACAGGAAAGACGCCAAGTAAGCTGAGAGAGCATTCGTGAAAAACCCTGCTGTTGCTGGCACAACGATCAGAGCATCCTTGCCACGCGTTTGACTTAAGACCCTCCAGGCCGGCCCCGAAGAGTTCGCCTTCGTAGTGAGCTGCGTGACTAATGTTATTAAGGAACGCTGAGACCAGCGCACCGAAGGAATGAAACAGAATAAGATGCCTTAACAAAGCAGGGGGAGGGCATGATTGGTCGACGCCGCGGCAGAAGTAGCCTCACCTCATCTCATCGGTGCAACTGGCGCGCTAGGACGCAGAAGTGGCAGCACGTAAGTCTGGATAGTGCGAATCAATTATGTTTACGACACCAGTCATTATCATTTCGACGGCCACTGCTGCGAGTATAATGGCCATGATACGAGTAATGATATTCATACCGGTCTCACCCAAAAGCTTGGCAATAGCGCCGGCGAAACGCAATCCCACCCAAATCAGTAATCCCAAACCCAGTATGACCGGCACCATCGTTGCAATTTCGCCAACGTCGTCGAGCTGATGCGCGAATACTATGGCAGTGACGATGGCACCTGGACCGATTGTGAGCGGAATTGAGAGTGGTACAACAGCGATATTGCTCTTCTTTTTTCGACCCTCTGAAGCTGCTTTCGCGTCGCCAGCAGGTGGCTCGTCCGACCTCATCATGGCGAGCGCGATACCCAGTATGATAACCCCGCCGGCAACACGAAATGACGGCACATGAATACCGAACACGTTGAGCACTTCTTCTCCGAGCAATGTCGCAACCAGGGCTGTCAGCGTCACTGTACCGGCGACGATCAATGCGGTTCGGTTGCGCTCAGCATCGCTGTAACCTTTTGTCATGCTCAAAAAGATGGGAATGCCATAAAGCGGATTGACTAAAGCCAATATGGCCGCGAGGAATTTTAGAAATACATCCTCATGAAAAAATTCCAACACACCAATGTCCTCGCATCACTATTTTGCGCCAGTCTAAGGGATGACTTCAAGGAAGGCACCAATATGAAATAAGGAAAACTGAGACGTGATTTTTGACGTCTCAGCCGAAGCAAGGCTTGTAAAACTTTGGTGGGATTTTGCCAATCACATTTCAATTTACTTTCCGAGTAATGACGGTTGCCGAATGCCGCGGAAAGGTTTGACGGAAATGAGGAACGCCGAGTCTTCGGGATGCTCTATGGTTCACCAGTTTGACTAGGACGCTTTCATCATCTGCCAATCCGCCTCACGTGCTACAATAGTCTCGCAATTCGGCAGTAACGCGGGAAGAGTGAGGACGCGGCTCATATCGGTTCCACGCGCATCCATTTCATCCGCCGTGAATGAAGAGCGCAGCATCGGCATTGGGCTTATGGTTTTATGCCCATCGGCAACGTTGTCGACCACGAACAGGGCACCCACAGCAGTAGGTGGAGAGGATAATAATAACCGTTGCAATGGGCCACTAGGAGACAATGTGTAGCGTCACCCTTTGATGCGACGGGAGCATGTCGTGGGCTTGCGTGGTATGTTGCTTTAAGACCTCTTTCAGAATTGGGCGATTAGGGGAGACCGCGATGCAGATCGATTTTAGAGACAAGCGCGTGCTCGTGACGGGAGGTGCGCGTGGCATCGGACGAGGAACCGTCAAGGCGTTCCTCGAGGCCGGGGCTCGGGTGGCTGTTAATGGGCGGACGGCTGAATCTACGGCCGCTGGAATTGCAGCGCTCGGAGATAGTGAGAGGCTGTTAGCTGTGCCCGGCGATATCGGCACGGCGACGGGTTGTGAGGCTGTTGTAAGTATGGCGATTGAGACCCTGGGCGGCCTTGACGTGCTGGTCAATAGCGCTGGTGTCGGGAAGGTCGGGCTGATCGAGGATATCGACGAGGCGTTCTGGGATGAGATGCTCGATGTGAACTTGAAGGGAACATTCTTCTGCATACGATGGGCGCTTGCAGCACTGCGCAAAAGCAACGGTAACATCGTCAACCTGGCGTCCGACGCCGGCCTAATGGGCGATGTAAGTAGTGGGGCTGTCTATTGCGCGTCGAAGGGCGGCATTGTCAACATGACCCGTGCGATGGCGCTAGAACTCGCGCCGATTGTACGCGTTAATTGCGTATGTCCAGGCTTCGTGGATACTGACATGGTGCGCCTTAACCCCGATGGAACACGAGCGTCCACGAAAGAATTAGAGGAGATGGAAGCATATGCCCCTATGGGACGCATCGCGACACCTGGCGAAATCGCCACAGCAATTCTCTATCTGGCTTCTGATCACGCTCTGTTTGTAACCGGCGCGGCATTTCAAATCGACGGCGGCTCGACAGCCGGTCATTGAAATTGCGAGTGGCTTTTAAGGAACCAAAGTACTGTCGCCGGTAAAGTTTATGAGGGAAATTAGAGTCGGCTTTGTGAGCCTCGAGGTCGTTCTCGGGTAAGCCACGGCGGCACTTCCAAACGAGTAAGACGCTACACTGGCACATTGATTGACGGTGAAATTGATCGTCGTCCTGGCTGTGGTGGTGGGGCATGAGTGTGAAGTCGTCGGCAAGCTACTCCAGTTTTCTCAATTGAAAAATACAGTTCCCGGCTTTGGTTGCACGGACTGCTTGCTTTGCGAGAGTTACCTCCTGGCGTCCGCCTCGTCTTGAACTGAAGGTCCGCGTGAAAGTTGCGCATCCGATACATTCTTCTGATCCAATGAAGATAATGTCCGCTCTAAGGGGACGAGCGGTTGTGCTATGTTTGATTTGAGATTTTTTCAAGTCTTACCAAACACCGAACGAGCAGGCCCGAAACCATCGGCACACTTTATTAACCGTTTTGCAAAATCAAATAATACTGTTCCACTTTCAAAGCACGCGACCCAACTCTAGTTGGGTCAATCAGAGACGTTAAATGAGCTTCTGGAGCAACTCTTTTGCATCTCTAACATCCAGCATGTCGGATCCTTCTTTGAACCAGTCGACAACTGGTCGAAGCTGATCATGTGCCTTGGTTCGCAACCCTTGTTCAGCGCACAGTCTTGCTTGGCTCACGGAGGTTCGAAGTTCCCAATATTTCGCGCCCTGCGCCTGGGCGATCTTTAGAGATTGTTGATATACTTCTTTGGTTTCTGCCATTGCGTCTGCGCCTTTCAAGCGTGATAACCAGAGTCCTTTGAGGCGAAGAAGTTCCGGCTTGTACCAGTGCTCATTGGTTTGTTGACTAGCCAAAAGAGCCTGTTCAATCATCTCCAGTGCTTCGAGATATCTTCCACTTGCAGCATAGGTCTGAGCCAACTGCCCCAAAACCATTGGTGTATCCAGTGACGTGCCCGTTGCCTCTAGTCCCTCCAAACCTTGGCGCAGTTTAAAAATTGCACGCTCATGATCGCCCATTTGTGACAAAGACCAACCTTCTTGGGTGTGTGCACACGCTAGCCACATCGGCAGTTTGTATTCCTCAGCGATCGCGGAGAGTTCAGCCGTTCCGTTCTGAAAACCGACTAAGTCGCCGCGACAAAAGCAAAGTCGAATCGATCCGAAAAACAACGAATAGGCGACCGTATGGAGATGGTTGCTCTGTCTGGCCGTATCAATTGAGTCATTAACAAACTCTATGGCTTGATCTGCGTAACCAAGCAGATGAAGCGTGTTTGACAAGAAAGCCATGGCGCCGGCTTTGGAGTGTTGTCCAAACTGGTAGGTTAGTGAGTCATGCTCTTCTGGTCGATATAGCGCTATTGATTTCCTAAAATGCTCTGCGGCAGCATTAAGTTGGCCTTGATAAAACAAAACAGCCGCCAAAATGCGGTGACCAACGACTTTTGCCCCTGTTTGCTCCTCGACATTGGCAAGCTCAAGGAACCGGTCGGCGTGACGCAGCACATCGCTGCGGCCACCACCTTTGATACACCTGTACACCCACGGTCCGTAAAAAACCGGGAACAGTAGTTTAGGGTCCCGAACGTGAGCAGAAAGCTCGCGCATTCGATCGAATGCTCTCACAGTTTGGGGGGCACCGTAGCCTTTTGCTGGTATTAGTGAACCAGCCAACAAGGTTTGTAGCTCAAGTTCCTGGCGATCCCGGTCGGCGGTTTCTTCCCGCTTTTGAAGAATGCTTATGGCTTGAGATGTGTGAGCGATAGCTTCGATATTGGCCGAACGTTGCGAAGCTTGTTCTCCTGCCAACTGCCAATAGGTGATAGCCCTGTCAGTGTAACCAGCTTCCGTAGCGTGGTGGGCGAGCAATTCCGGAACCGCCTTTTGATGGCTTTCGAGTGTATCGCTCAGTTTGGCGTGAATCGCTTGTCGACGGGTTTTGAGCAGGCTTTCGTAAGCTGCATCGCGCACAAGTGCATGCTTGAATAGGAAGTGTGCCTGTGGAGGCAGTCCGCGCCGGAAAATTAGTTCTGCCGAGATCAAACGATCAAGCGCATCCTGAAGTTCCTGATCCTCAAGTGGAGAGATTTGCGCGAGTAGATGGTATTCAAATTCTCTGCCAATGCAGGCGGCCATTTGTGCAACTTCCTTGACCGGCTGTAGACGATCGAGCCGAGCCATCAGAGAGTCATGCAACGTTGACGGTATGGCCAAATGGCTAATGGGACCGATCAATGAAAATCCGGTCTCATCTTCCCTAAGTCCGCCAGACTCAAGGACGGATTTCGTCAACTCCTCAACAAATAGAGGAACTCCATCCGTCTTGGCAGCGATTTCATCAAGTAAATCATTTGGTAGACTCTTACCCTTCGTCAGCTTGAGTATCAGGCTCGTTATTTGCTCACGACCGAGCCGGTTCAGGACAAGCTTTGTGACTATGGGATGTCCACTGAAGCCGTGCTCAAAAGTTGGCCTTGCCGTGAGCAACATGAAGAGCCTCGCGTCCGACATTTGGTCCAGACAGAGGTCAACCAGTTCGAGGGTTGTCGCATCGATCCAGTGCACGTCTTCAAGAACCAACAAGACCGGCTTTTCGCGCGCCCTACTCATCAGATCTTCGACTAATGCATGCAACGTTTTTATCCGTAGCTGTTGAGGCTCAAGATTCAAGTGTCCGTAGCGCGCGTCTGTCTCAAGCCCGAGTAAGGCGCCGATGAATTGAGCACTGCCACTCACCAAAGAGGCTTCTAGCTTGTCCAACTTATCGTCATTGCTATCACCTGGTTTTATCTCTGCGGCATGGGTGAGCTGTTGGATTACAGGGTAAAGCGCGGAATCCGTGTGGTAGGGGGAACATTGAATACTGATGCGAGTATGAGAATCCTCTTCTACAGCGTCCAACACAGCGCGGGTTATGCGAGATTTGCCGATTCCCGCTTCGCCAGTTAGTAACAACAATTGGCCTTCACCCGATTTGGATTGTCTCCAACGGTCCATCATGATGCCAAGCTCGTGGTCACGACCGACCATTTCGGCAACGGTTCCGGATGAGCGCGCCTCAAACCGACTTTCAACCGCTCGCTCAGCGTTCACAATGAAGGCCGCTGTCTCTCCGGAAATGCCTTTTAGGTGATGACCGCCCAGATGGGTTAAGTCGAAAAGCTGCCCGATTAAGCGCCGTGTCGCATCTGCGATCACGACTTGTCCGGGCCTTGCAAGGCCTTGCATACGAGCAGCCAAATTTGGTGTTGAGCCCAGAACAGCCTCTTCCTGTGCAGCACCCTGACCGATCAGGTCCCCAACCACGACGAGCCCGGTCGCAACACCGGCGCGTGCTGATAGCTGTTGGCCTGCTGACGTCTTTATCTCCGTTATTGTTTTCATTATTTTGGTCCCGGCGCGCACAGCTCGCTCGGCATCATCCTCATGAGCTCGTGGCCAGCCAAAATAGCAAAGCACGCCGTCCCCCATGTACTTGGCGATGTGGCCGTCGAACCGCGTCACCACCCCGGCCACTGCGTTTTGATAAGCAATCATGCCCTCACGTAGCTCTTCAGGATCGAGTCGTTCTGAGAGTGCGGTTGAGCCAACAAGATCGACGAACATCACGGTTAGCTGGCGGCGTTCTGCTTCAATATGATCCGATGTCTGGGCGTCGAGATTGGTCGGCTTTTCTGATGTAACGACGCTATGCTGCTCGAGCTGTTCGATAGCAAGGAGCAGTCTTTTCCTGTCTCCTAGCTTGGCTATGCCGAGATCCTTCAGGTCTTCGTTTGTGAGGTGTGGCAGAAGTTCAAAATCCAAGGCATTGTTGACAAACGCGTCGATATATATGCCAAGGCCAATCGACGTCAGCCAATTCTCGATCTTGCTTGCCACTTTGCGCTGCTCCGCCGAGTTTGGATGGTAGCAGATTGAGGCGAACAGGCTGGTTAAGCAAACGAGAAAGTGCGAATCACATCAAATACCGACTTCCCAAGCCTGGCTTCAAGTTTGCGTGGTTGGTACCCAAGCCATCATTTGGCTAATAGCGGCTACGCTTGTCAACCAAGTGTCAGACATGCCGCTCGATCCCACAACATTTCACTTCCGCTGCACGATGGAAACCGAAATCTCTCATCCCCGGCTTTGCGACGCTAGCTGTTAACGTGACAGATGCTTATTGCATTTAGCGATCTGAGGGGCTGATGACGGTCTGTGAATGCGTGCAGAACAGCTGTTATGCCGTCAACGCCTCGACGAGACCCGGTTTGTAGGCGGCGATTGAAATCTTGTGCAGTCTGCAGCACCCCAACAAGCGTCAC
This sequence comes from Hyphomicrobium sp., assembly GCA_030598645.1. The sequence goes on from JAUVPN010000048.1 coordinate 8,787, forward strand.
AGGAAAATGCGCTCATGAAGGAAAGCTAGCCGAGACTGAGCGTGGTCTCTGTGGCCCCCACAGTCGCACGACGCCTTTAGTGACGGGACTGGCATCTCAATGATCACAAGCCTAAACTCGTTGGCAATGATCTTTGCGGTGGGTGCTATTGGAGGCGAGGTTCTCGATGTCGGATAGTGATAAGGTATTTGCAGGTTCAATTCCCGAGATCTACGACAGCTACCTTGTGCCGTTGATTTTCGAGGGCTTTGCCAAAGATCTTGCTGCAAAAGTGTCTGCGACTCACCCCCTTTCCGTCCTTGAGACCGCCGCCGGAAGCGGGGTGGTTACGCGCGCACTGGCACCCAAATTGTCAAGCAGGGCTCGATATGTCGTGACGGACCTCAACGAGCCGATGTTGGATCATGCAGCCAAACTGCAAGGTGATGACGATCGCATTGCCTGGCAGCAAGCAAACGCTCTTGAGCTACCTTTTGGCGACGACGAGTTCGATGCCGTCTGCTGCCAATTCGGTGTAATGTTCTTCCCTGATCGTGTTGCCGGCTACCGAGAGGCAAGACGCGTCCTGAAACCGGGAGGAAAATTTGTGTTCAACGTGTGGGATCACATTAGCCAGAACGTATTCGCAGATGATGTCACTAACGCGCTCAAGGAGGTGTTCCCCGATGATCCCCCACTATTTCTGGCGCGCACGCCTCACGGCTACCACGATGTTGAATTGATCCATAGGGAAACCGAAGCAGCGGGTTTCGAGGAAATCGCGATTCAAACGCGCGATGAACTCAGTCGCGCGCCATCTCCCAGGCATCCAGCGGTCGCATACTGCCAGGGCACGCCTCTACGCAACGAAATCGAGACCCGGGATGCATCAAAACTCGAAGCCGCAACCGATCATGCGGCTTCAGCGATTGCACACAAGCATGGGGAGAACGAGATTGCAGCAAAGATCCAAGGTCATGTGGTGGTTGCGACAGCATAATAGGCGGTACCTTTACGCACTACCGATACTATTGCTCCCTTCTTCAACGAACCAAGGCCATGGAATACCAAGGTGACATAGCGACTATTCAACGTAAGGTCGCCGAAACCTCCGGCCTCTACCGACGGCGGCTAGCGGTACTTGAAGCGCTCGATGTTCAGCCTGGAGAGAGCGTACTGGAAGTTGGTTGTGGAGCGCTCTGGCGGCGTCTGTCGGAAAAACCGGCCGCGTTGTCGGCGTTGACATCAGTTTAGATCAGATAGCGGCAGCCAATGAAGCCTGTGCGCAGTTTGATGTTGCACAGGCCGAGGTTCAGGATGTCAACGAACTACCGTACGGCGACGGAAGCTTCGATGCCATAGCTGCTATTCAGGTTATCGAGTATCTGGATGAACCTAGGACGGCACTGTCGGAATTGCGTCGCGTCCATTCAAAGAAGGGGCGTGCAGCGATACTAGCAACAAACTGGGACACGATGTTCTGGAATTGTGATGCCCCGGAACTAGCGGCTCGGATCCAGAGCGCATGGCGTGAACATGCCCCTCATCCGAACCTGCCATCCGAATTGCGGCGCTTTTTCGCAGATACCGGGTTTCGAATAGTCCGACAAAAACCAGTAGTGATCGATGCATTTATTGAGACGTTGGATCTGGTCGTGGTTGGCTTTGATGTTGTCCCGGCGGCGACGGGACGGCCAGGTTATCATCCGCTCGGCCCAACTCATGTTTTGGTCTTTTGCTTGCTACGCTAAAATAGGAGCCAAGAACTCCCTGCAGCCCGTTGGTTGACCTTTTCGAGACCTGGCAGGCTTGCCGGCCAAGATCAGCTCTGCTCAATTAGGCGCCGATCCCTCTAGTTTGAGAGCATAGTTTAGTAATGGACCTGAATGAAAGATTTGGTTTGCACGGGAAGGGCGCCCTAGTCACTGGTGCATCTAGTGGGCTTGGGCGCCACTTTTCCGAAGTCCTCGCGCGTCATGGAGCACAGGTTGCAGTGGGCGCAAGACGTATGGCCTTGCTCGAGCATTTGGCTGACGAAATCCAAAGTGTCGGCGGAAAGGCGGTCGCCGTCGAGCTTGATGTGTCCGATCCTTTCAAAGTGGCCAAAGCCTTCGACGCCGCCGAGAAAGAAGTTGGCGCAATCGATATAGTCGTCAACAATGCGGGCGTAGCAGTTGAGGGTTGGTTCGTCGATACGAGCGAGGAGGATTGGCGTCGCACCATGGGTGTCAATGTCGATGGTGTCATTCGTGTCGGGCGCGAGGCGGCAAGGCGCATGTTAGAGCGCGGCACAGGCGGCTCGATCATCAACATCTCATCTGTGCTCGGCACGCGGGTCATGCCGAGACTTTCGGCCTATGCTGTTTCGAAGGCCGCCGTCTTGCAGCTGACCAAGGCCATGGCGCTTGAGCTCGCGCGTGCAAAAATCCGCGTCAACGCTATCGCACCCGGTTATTTTCCAACTGAAATGAACGACGCTTTTTTAGCTTCCAGTGATGGAAAGCGACTGCTGAGCAAAATGCCCATGCCTCGGGCCGGGTCCTTGGCGTTGGGCTAAATTTACATCCAAGCAGGGTGATCGCTCCAGATCGGCTCAAGCAGGCGGAAGGCTATGAGGTTTTGGTGCTGGCGCCTACACCCGAGGCCTCCCATGCCTGGGCCGCGC
>JAUVPN010000202.1 GCA_030598645.1 Hyphomicrobium sp.
CGGTTACGGCCGCGATGAGGATGGCCCCCTTCATGATAGTTCTCCTATTTCCTGGTTAAAGTTATCGTAGTGGCTCGAACCCAGAAGGGTTTAGCGAGCCGTCTCAGTCACAGTGGTCGCTGGCACGTCAGCGCCCAGCTTCAACGGCACGGGCTCTTCACGACGGCAAGCGCCCAGAGCAACAGCCGTAACGACGACAGCGAGTACGATCGCACTCTTCATAGTTTTCTCTCCTATGTTGTCCTGGCCTTGCCGCCTGCTCTTAGCGAGCGGGCTGCGTGGCAGCAGGCATTTCCGCGCCAAGCTTCAACGGCACTGGCTCTTCACGACGGCAAGCGCTCAGCGCGATAGCCGCAACAACTGCTGACAAAACGATCAGCCCCTTAACACCCTGCATGGTCGTATCTCCTAATGCTTGATCGGCAGTAGCCGTATTCTTGGGTACTGGCGCGGCTCGTTTTGATCAAGAACAGAGGCGTTTCCACCTCGGTTTTCCAATCCGGTAGATGCGAAAATGCCACGCAGTGCTCAACGCTCCTCAGATATCTAGTCAGCATTTCGGCTAGTTCCATAAGAGCCTGGATTTACGCAACAAAACTCCCCCTTACTCGCGGGGGAGGTCGTACTGCATTGAACTGCAGACGCGGTTAAATTGAAGTTAAGAGGTGGCTCATTTCAGAAGCGGCGACCACGCCGGATCGGACGCAAAGGACGGAGTCGGAACGATGCGCTCGTTATAGCCAGTCAAATCAACCGAAAGGATTCGCGGTCCGCCGCTGGCACCTTGCGATTCGCGAAAGAACATCAGCACGCGTCCGTTTGGTGCCCAAGTCGGACCCTCGTTATGAAAACCCTCTGTCAGGATGCGCTCACCCGAACCATCTGGGCGCATGACACCGATTAAGAATCGGCCGAAGAGTTGCTTGGTAAACGCGATGTAGTCACCGCGCGGCGACCAGACTGGCGTGGAGTAGCGCCCCTGGCCCAAACTTATGCGGCGGGGGTTCGATCCGTCAGAATTCATCACATAGATCTGCTGCCTGCCATCGCGGTCGGTCTCGAACACAATCTGGCGCCCATCCGGCGAGTAGCTCGGGCCTGTATCAATTGAGAAACCCTGTGTTAGCCGCCGCTTCTGCCGCGTTCGTAAGTCCATCTCATAGATGCTCGAGTTGCCCCCCGACTGCAGACTCATGACTATACGCTGGCCGTCTGGCGAAAATCGCGGCGCGAATGTCATACCGGGGAAATCACCGACAACCTCGCGCCGGCCCGTCACGAGGTTCATCAAGAGCACCCGCGGCTCACCGTTGCCGTAGGACATAAAGGTAATCTCTTGGTTCGTCGGGCTGAAGCGTGGTGTGAGAACAAGCTCCCGGCCATTACTTAAGATGCGCACGTTCTTGCCGTCCTGATCCATGATCGCCAGCCGCTTGACGCGTTTGTCCTTGGGGCCGGTTTCGTCAATGAAGACAACGCGCGTATCGAAGTAACCCTTCTCACCCGTCAGTCGCTCGTAGACCTGATCCGCAATAATGTGCCCAATCCGGCGCCAGTTCTTTGCGCTTGTCGCGAATCGTTGACCCGCAAGCTGCTTGCCCGTTGCCACGTCCCAAAGGCGAAACTCAGCGACAAACCTGCCGTCGCCACCCTGTCCGACACGGCCCACGACCAAGGCATCAGTGCGAATTGTACGCCAGTCGGGGAAGCGCGGCGCCGCATTCACATCGCGCACGCGTTCCAGAAACGAGGAGCGATCGAGCGATTCGAAAAGACCTGAACGCTCCAGGTCGGCGGCAACCACATCGGCGATGTCGCGGCCGAGTTTGGGGTCCTCGCCCAAAAACTCAGGAATGGCGATTGGTATCGGCGCCAGCGTGCCCTGCCGCTGAGTACCCGACAACCCACCCGCTGCGCCTTGCGCCTGCGCCGCCATCGGCGCGGCCGCCAACGCTGCAACCAACATCCAGGCATAGGTTTGTCGCTTGCGTCCAATCATCTGACTTCCTTACAAAGATGCGGAATCCCTAAACAGTACCTACATCATGTCACGCGGATCAAAGCTCCAGGTAACCGATTTCCAAACCCCATACTTGTCGCGGGGAAGGTTGAAGGGAGCGCATCGCGTTACCGCCCGCATCGCCGCCTCCGCAGCAATCTCAAAAACAGGGCCTGATTGGGGCCGCACAACCTTTGGTGCACCATCGAGCGAGCCATCTTGCTTCAGGCGCCATTGCAGCGTGACAACCATCGTCTGAATGCCACCGCCTCCGCCAGGCAAATGCCAGCAGCGCTTTAGCTGGCCGCTCAATTGCGATTTGAGCAGATCCTGCTCGCGTGCAGACAGCACCGAATCAGTGCCACGCCGCTCGCCGGCTGTCGGGCCTTTGTAATCGGTGGGCTTCGTCGGCGGCGTCGAACTACGGGGTGCCCCTCGCTTGTCCGGGCTTTTGTCAATGAGCGCAGCGATGCGGTCGGGATCGAATTTTTTCTTCTTCTTTTTAGCCTCTGCAGCCTTGCGCCTGGCCTCAGCGAGCTTTTTCCGTTTTTTCTCGTCGGCCTTCCGTTTTTTCTCTGCCTTTTTCTTTTTGTCAGCCTTGCGCTTCTGTTCCGCCTTCCTCTTTCTCTCAGCCTCTTTCTTACGCTCTGCCTCGAGCTTCAACATCGCAACGCGCTCTTCCTCAATCTTCTTAGCGATCACATCCTCTTTGGGTTCCGGCGGAGTTTGAGCAACTTCTGGCTCTGGCGGCGGAGGTGCCGTTTCCGGCTTTGGCTTCGGCGCCTCCTTCTTGGAGACCTCTGGTTTGGACTCCTCCTTGGCCTTGGCCTCCAACCTTTTTGAGCTAGGGTTGCCCTGCTTGAGACGTGTGAGTTCGGAAGGGGTCACGATCGTCGCCTCGATCGTCACCGTATCAGGGAGATCAAGTGGCTTTTGAACGGAGATCAAAGCCCAGCTCAGCAGAGCTGCGTGCCCCGCGAATGAGATGAGGAGCGCAAGGTACACGTCCCTAGCCTCCCTCCTCCAATTCGGTCACCAGTGACACCTTGCGAAAGCCGCCCGCGCTGATGCGCCCCATCACGCGCATGACGACGCCGTACGTCACGCCCTTATCACCGCGCACAAATATCTGCTCATTGTAGCCATTCTTAGCGATCGCTTTGAGCTTAGCTGCAATTTCGTCCAACTTGATCGGCGTCTCGCCGATGTAGACGCTGCCATCGTTCTTCACGCTAATTGCGAGCGGCTCCTGGTTCACTTTGAGTTGCTTGCCCTTGGACTGCGGCAGTTCGATCGGCACGCCAACCTGGAGCAGTGGTGCTGCGACCATGAAGATGATTAAGAGTACAAGCATCACGTCCACCATGGGCGTGACGTTAATCTCGCTCATAGGTGTATGGCCGCGTCCCCGTCGGCGATGGCCGCTAGACCCTTGTCCCCCTGTTTTGATGCTCACACCCATGCAAAGCCCCTTAGTCCTTTCGCGCTCTGTGACTGGCTACAAGTCATTCCAAGCATTACTATTCGCGATGCTATGTTCTGACATCGATCTGGCGTGAAACGATGGCCGAGAACTCGTCAGCAAAAGCTTGTAGACGGTGAGAGATCTGCGCAGAATCAGCGGAGAACTTATTGTAGAATATGACCGCGGGAATGGCGGCTAACAGCCCGAGGGCGGTGGCGAACAGTGCCTCAGCGATCCCCGGCGCGACAACGGCGAGGCTCGTATTCTTAGACACGGCGATTGCCTGGAAGCTGGTCATGATGCCCCACACCGTTCCGAACAGCCCGACGAACGGCGCAGTTGAACCAACGGTGGCAAGGAACAAAAGCCGCCGATCCAGACGTTCCATTTCACGGTTTATGGTAACGTCCATCACCTTGTCGACGCGCAACTGAATGCCCCCCAGTGCCCGGATATTGCCCTCCACCGAGCGTTTCCATTCACGCATTGCGGCGACGAACAGCGCCCCGGTAGTAATGCTCTTGGAGCGCGACAGCGCTCCATAAAGCTCGTCTAGCGACTGTCCGGACCAGAACATGTTTTCGAAGTCGTCCGACTCCCTCCGCGCGCGACGGAAAGCAACAAGCTTTTCGACGACGATAGCCCACGACCACACAGAGGCGATGAGTAGCCCCAGCATTACAATCTGAACAACGAAGTGCGCTTGAAGGAAAAGTTCAACAAAAGAGAATCCGCCCGTTGTAGCGGGCCCGATGGCTTCTTTCGCGAGTTCGGTGGGGTTCATCGCAACATCCGTAATCCGATGAAAACCGCCCCATAATGCGGGCAGCAAAATGAGCGCCGGCCATTTGTCGTGTCCGTCGCCTAGGTTCGAGGCAGGTCCTGCCGCGCGTTGGCGGCGCCCCTATGGCCGGCATCTTGCCGTTCAATTTGGCCAAACGAGGGCTCAATGGGAGCAATCCGACCCCTAAAAATGGGGCCTATAGAACTGGAACCCGGCGTTCTGGTTCCTACGCCGTCCAAATGCGGTCCATACACATCTGCACGCTAGAGCAAAGACCCCAGCGTGCAGACGCAGAAATTTACTGAAAATTCGACAGAGATTGAGAGCCGGCTAGATCGACTCTTTGAGCTCCTTGGCCGGACGAAAAGCGACCTTTTTGGACGCCTTGATCTTAATCGTCTCGCCGGTCGCCGGATTGCGTCCCATGCGCGCTGGCCGCTTCCGCACCTGCAGGATGCCAAGTCCGCCAATGCGGATTTTTGCACCCTTTTTGAGGTGCTTACGGATCATTTCAACGAAGTCCTCGAGCACTTCGGCTGCTTGTTTCTTGGGGATTTCGTGAGCATCAGCCAGCGCCGTGCCGAGCTGGCGCAGAGTGATGGTTTCAACCTTAGGCGCGGCTTTCTTAGGCGCGGCTTTCTTAGGCGCGGCTTTTTTTACGGCCATTTGTTTTCCTCAAAGATTTTATGAATTGTCGATAATAGGTCGACTGTGCTGACCTAGCAGAAACAGCGGTGGATAGCCCATAAATGAATGGTCGCAGGTGTCAACCAAAAGGAACGTGTCTCCACTGATCACGTAAACTCATACTTTCGAGGACTGCGCTGTCAACGATTGCCCGAAGGCCTCGCGCAGCGCGGTCGAGATGCGCAATGGCTTGCCGGAGACTGAGACGAGAACAACGGTTACATCTGCCTCGACGAGGGGCCTGCCCTGGCGGGCTACGGTTTGGGCTAATGTCAGACTTGCCGCGCCAACCTCCTTTACCC
>JAUVPN010000258.1 GCA_030598645.1 Hyphomicrobium sp.
GATCGGGCCTCAAGTCATCGAGCTTGGGGCGAACGCGCTGGGCTCGTTTGCGCGCGCGCTCTTCTTCTTGCTTGCGCCCCGTATAGTCGGGCGTGCCCGTACCAGTGATGCTCTCCCACCAGTTGGACTGCGCAAACACCGGGACAGTGGAGAGAACGGTCAATCCGGCTGCGATACCAAAGAAAACTCCGGCTCGCATGAAACGCCCGAAAAAGCGGTCGGCGCGACTAATGTCATAAGGCCGCGCAGATGGGCGATGTGCCGGCATGCTTCCGTCCTGAACATTGCTCTCACCAACGGGTACCAAAATTTGGCTATCCGAGACCATTTCGCCAAGGTACCACTGGAGTTACTAGCCGCTATGATATGGCCAAACCAAGACTATTTGACAGCCCCGAACGGCCTACCTTCCGGCAACTCCCCCCTTCTGGCGCCTGCAAGCGACAATCAACAGGTTATCTTCCGTATTCGTCGCAAAGCGGCCCTCAGCTGATACACCGGAAGTGATCCCACCCGGGCTGGGCAATATCCATGTGCCGCCCGCACTCATCGTTGACGGCAATTCCGTCATCCAACCCGGCAATCAAACCGATTCGGGTCACTTGCGTCCTCGCGGCCGCGGCTTGTCTTTCGAATTCCTCGGCTTGGTCCGGCCGTATCGTCACCAGGATCTCGTAATCCTCGCCACCTGTCATCAGATCGACAAGCGTGGCGCCACCGGCATCGATGACCTTTCTGGCCGCAGAAGAAAGTGGCACGCGCGCCGCATCAATGCGGCCACCGGTGCCTGAAGCGCGGCATAACCGGTTAAAGTCCTTGATAAGGCCGTCGGAAATATCAATGGTCGCAGAAGCGCACTCTCGAACGATCCTTGCGATACCAACGGCCGGTAGCGGCATGCGATAACGAGCGTTGAGATGATCGCACGCGGCTATATCCAACCCGTATCTTTTGCTCAGCAAAGAACCACGTCGCAGCCTAAGTCCGAGTGTGGCGTCACCGATTGTGCCCGATACGTATACGAGATCATGCGGGCGGGCACTTGAGCGGCGTACGATTCGACCCGCTGAGATTGTTCCAAATGCTGTAATGCAAACGCTCAGCCCGCCCTGCGTTCGGTCCGTATCGCCACCGGCAAGACGGCAGCCGAACGTCTCCTGGGCCCGTCGCAGACCGTCCGAGAATGCGGCAAGCCACGCACGTTCTGGCGCCTCGGGCAGTCCCAACGCCATCACATATGCAAGCGGAGTTGCGCCCTTCGCGACAAGGTCCGACACGTTGACGGCGAGCGCCTTCCAAGCAATGGCCTCTGGGTCCTCGTCGGGAAAAAAATGTGTGTTAGCGACAACGGCATCCGTTGTCACAACAAGCTCCTCTCCGGTCCCCGGAGCAATCACCGCACAATCGTCCACAAGGTCGAGGGCGCCTGGAAACTCGGCAGCGAGCGGCACCAAAAACTCGTTTATCAGCGCCTCCTCGCTATCGATCCTATCGGGCACCATTTCGCTCGAACTCCGCTGCGCGCAGTTGCCTTCCCAGCTTGTCGAGCACGCCATTAACAACTTTCGGCTCATCGTCCGAAAAAAATGAATGCGCTACGTTGATATATTCATTGATCGAAACGCGAGCGGGTACATCTGTACGCTCCATAAGCTCGAAGACGCCGGCGCGCAAAATGGCACGCAGAATTGCGTCGACGCGCACGAGGCGCCATCCCACAGCGAGTTGCTGGTCGACAAGAGGGTCGATGTCGCGCTGGCAGCGAACTACCCCACGAAGGATCTCAGAAAAATAGGTAGCGTCGGCACCGGCCGCGGCCTCGTCTCCGGCTGCGCAAGGAAAACGCAGTCGAACAAACTCGTCGATAACCGCGTTGATGTCGGTCCCGGCAAGATCCATTTGGTAAAGCGCCTGGACGGCGGCCACACGTGAGGCCGTTCGCGGCGTTAGTGAGGTCTTGGCTTGCACGTCTTTGTTCGGCACGCTCATACACACTGCCCTTCGAACGTTTGCCCAATCTCGATCAGCTTCAGGCAGGCTCGCGCCGCATGTCCGCCTTTGCCATCTACGCCTCCTTGAGCCCGCGCCATCGCCTGCCTTTGGTTTTCCACCGTTAGAATGCCATTTCCGACTGGGACGTTGTGGCGAGTCGCGAGGTCCATCAGCCAGTGGTTGGCATTGCCGCAAACGATATCGTAGTGCGCGGTTTCCCCACGGATCACGCAACCAAGCGCCACCACACCATGCCAGCGGCCACGGGCTGCGGCACGCGGGATGAGGCCCGCCGCAATCGCTTGCCCCAGCACCTGCGGGATTTCGAGTGCCCCCGGCACGCTAGACCGATCATAGGCCACACCTTGCGCTTGGAGCGCCGCGATGGCGCCATTGGCCAGCTCATCGGAAATCTCGTCGTAGAAACGCCCCTCGATGATGAGCACTCGCGTGTCTGTTCCAGTTGCCATCGCTTCACTCGATCCTGCGCGTGCCTACTATGCGCAAGCCGAACCCCTCCAGGCCCACATACACATGTGCTGGCTTGTTTGTTAGTAGCACCATGTCTGTAACGCCAAGCTCCCTGAGTATCTGCGAGCCAACACCAATCTCAACTTGGCGACGTTCCCGCACACCTCCTGCGTTGCTAGGCGACTGAGGACGCTGATCGATGCGTTCCGAAAGGGACCTTGGCCGCAAGTCGCGGATAAGCACTATCACACCGCAGCCTTCCTTATCTATCGCGTGCATTGCGCTTTCAAGCTGCGTCCCCGCCTTACCCCGCTTACCAACTCCCAGCAGATCTGCGAGCACGTTGACAGCGTGCACGCGCACCAACACGGGGCCTAGCTGGTTCAAGTCACCCTTAACAAGAGCCAGGTGCTCGCCTGGCTCCACCGTCGTCTCAAACACATGTAGGTCGAAGTTGCCGGCCTTCGCCGTGGATACATGTGTTTGCGACACAGCACGCACGAGGCGTTCATTCTGCAAGCGATAGGCGATCAGGTCCTCGATCGCACCGATCTTGAGGCCGTGCCGCTGGGCAAAAGGCACGAGATCGGGCATGCGGGCCATGGTACCGTCATCGTTCATGATCTCGCAAATGACGGCGGCTGGGTAGAGCCCGGCTAGGCGCGCGAGATCGACAGAGGCCTCTGTATGCCCCGCGCGCATCAGGACGCCGCCTTCGCGCGCAATGAGCGGAAACACATGACCCGGCGAGACGATATCGATCGAACCCTTTGTTGGGTCTATGGCGGTCGCAATTGTGCGAGCACGGTCGTGGGCAGAAATTCCGGTAGATATACCTTCGCGCGCCTCGATCGACTGGGTGAAGGCAGTGCGATTACGGGAAGCGTTTCGGCGCACCATGGACTCCAAGCGCAACTCGTTGGCGCGCGCCTGCGAAAGCGACAGACAAATGAGCCCACGCCCGTGCATGGCCATGAAATTAATGACATCAGGGGTCGCCATTTGCGCCGGCACAACAAGGTCGCCCTCGTTCTCACGATCCTCCGCATCCACGAGCACGACCATGCGCCCGTTGCGCATGTCTTCGAGGATCTCAGGAACAGTAGACAGGCAACCGCGGCCTTCTGAGAAGGCGATTGAGCTTGCTTCGTGCGTCAAGGGCGAAACTCCAAAAGCCGCGCAACATAGCGCGCGAACAAATCAACCTCCAGATTAACCAATTGTCCGGGGCTTTTCGCGCCCCATGTAGTTACCGTCAAGGTATGCGGTATCACATTAACCCCGAAACGATTGTCGCTAACTTCGTTGACCGTGAGCGACGTACCATCAAGAGCAACGCACCCCTTAGGCGCAATATATGGGGCCAAGTGGTCAGGCGCCTCGATTGAAAATCGACAACTCTCACCGTCAGGCATAACGTCAATTATCCGGGCAACCCCGTCCACGTGCCCCATGACCACATGGCCGCCCAGCTCCGCACCGGCTTGCAACGAACGTTCCAAATTGACGCGCCGGCCTAGCTGCCACTCTTCAATCGTTGTTTTGGAGCGCGTTTCATTCGAGGTATCCACGGTGAAGAGGCTAACCTGTCCTTCGGGTTGCACCGTGGTCATGGTCAGACAGCAGCCGTCACATGCCATGGAGCCACCGACCTCGAGGGAGCTTGCCAAGTAGCGCGTTCGGATGGTCA
>JAUVPN010000046.1 GCA_030598645.1 Hyphomicrobium sp.
CAACCTCCCTGTGTCCGTCCGGGGCCACCACTTAATGCCCTGCCGCGCCAGATACTGCTCAAACTTTTTCTCCCTAAAAGAGGTACCATCATAGACCTCATATTGCGGGTTAACCTCCTCAACAAGACGACCCTTTAGCTCCTCCCAGTTATCCCTCATTTGTTCCAGCAACGGAGCATCCAAGGGAATGCCAACACGCTCAATATGAGCCGCGGCAACCGTATATCTGCCCCTAAATAAAATCTGACACAGCCGCGCTCTATCTACCTTTAAGTTTATGATAAATTTGGGAAAAAGCCTTTCCATAATAAGCACGTCTTCGAGGCAGTAGGCCATAATTTCTGTTTTTTCTCCATCACTCCAAGGCCCGCAACTCAATATTAAGTCGCGCATTTCGGTTTTCTCTTCAGATAGCATAGTCGCCAACCCGTAGCGCTTTGCCAAATCCAACAGCCCAGGACGGCAACCGGAATACCCCTTTGGTTTGTTTAATTCGACGCGGGACTCGACATAAATGTCCAAGATCCGGGCTGGCGTTTCCCAGCCCAAATCCAGAAAGCAGCCCCATTCTGCACTGGAGTAGAAAGCGACAACCAGACTATCGGGACCAACATTGAAGGGCGCGGCGTCCAGTGCTCTCAGCTCGTCTTCCCATAACACAATCTGCCTGCCCGAATAGAATTCCCGGGCAGCCATGCACACGACACTGGGCGGGTTACCTTCCTTTCCGCTTTGGTGAAATTCGAAGTCGATAAGCCAAATCTCGCGGAAAGGAAGGTCATGGGCGGTAATCATTTGCCCATTAGATGTTTATAGGCGTCATGCGATTTGTCAGAGATGACATTGTCGCCAAACGCGATGGCCATGAGTTCGATGAGAGTTTCTTTTGGAAATTGCGGCTCTACCGTGCTCGCGCTGACGACGACACTGTACTGGCCTGCTCCCTCGACGGAGTACATTCGCACCCATGATGTGAGAGAGGTTACAGCAGCTTTCTTGCCGGAATTGTTCCAAGGGTTGTTGCCCGTCTTCCGATCCCACAGAAACACCAAACCCGATTGGCTGACACACGTCATCAAGTGATAGACTCTCGCCGCACCATCGAATGGAGCGACCATGTTTTTCGTCACCATGTACTTCGTATCTTCGAATTCCAGGATGGCGACATTATCGTGAGCCGTGACGATAGGATTGGTTCGGAAGAACTCCAGAGGGCCTGGTTTTCGAATAGCTAGTGTTGTTAACACGTCGTCGAACTTGTCATCCTCGGCTAATTCGGAATTCGTCAAGATGAATTCGCTGGGATCTAGCGACAGAATAGGACTGATGATAGTTCCAGCCGCGCTGTTTGTTGAATTGGCTGCGCCATTAGCGGGGCCGGTAAGCGAATCACGTGATTCGTCCTTCGGTTTCGACGTTTGGTCCTTGGTCTTGTCGGCCTTGGCCTTAGTTTTAGTGGGGGTTTTAGGGTTGGGGGTAGCCATACTCAGAACCTCTGTGTTTAGAGATCCTGACTTGCCAACCATTAGCTTGTGCGCTATATGGGAGAGGCATTCAGGTATCTCCAATACTAATGCATCCGTGAACTACCAAAACCCTCTATCTTGACCCGCCCGGCTCCTTTTAAAATCGGGCGGGTCTTTCTTTGGGGTAGGACGATGAGCCGGATTGCGGGAACCCATCGCAAACCCTGTCTAGACATAGAAATTTTATCCGTCAAGGCCGCACCCAGCTCGCCATTGGCCGCGGCGTTTGCAGCCTAACACTCTGTTATTTCTGTCCTTTTCCTCCGCTACGACCCCTCTAGCCAGAAGCTAGTTGGCTGTGCCAAACAGCGCCACGGCGGTCTTGACAAAGCCAGCAAAGTATCGAAGGCTCTTCCTATTAAAGTTCGAATTTTATTCGACTAAAAAAAAATCAGAGCCTGATCTGAAAATAATTGAGTTTGGCAACTCAACCCCCTGAAACAGAAATGCACTGGGCCGCGCTGCTATTGGCGTCGGCTCAACACCCGCGTTTGCGCGAGCAAAGGAATCTCGAATGTCGACAGACACCGAAAACCGTCCATCGCCGTGGATGACGACAAAGGAAGTCGCCAAATACCTCGGCATTTCCCCTTCATTCGTTCGACTGATGGCCTCTGAAGGCCGCGGCCCACCGAGAGTAAAATTTGGCAAGCGTGTGAAATACCACGAAGCCGAAGTCGACGAATGGGCAATCACGCAACACTGCGACCCGACTGAACAACCGTGAATCGCAGGAGATACTTTCATGCAATGGACTGACGAGCTTACGCCGCGCCTCGATAAGTGGCGCAAGAAACCTCCCGCCAACAGCAAGAGGCGAATGGCAATGAAACGACGACTAGCAATGAAACGGCATCGCGTCAAAGCAAAGCGCAGCGCGCAACATGGAGAATAAAATGGGTGACTATGCCGAGCTAAATCGTACTCTTGGTAGCCTTTATCGAACAGAGCGGAAACGGCTGTCTGCAACAGGCGCTGTTGATGGGCTTGTGCACCAAGTCCTGTCGGCGCTCAAGAATACTATTGGGTATGAGATTGATGATCTTGGTCTCCACTCCGAGCGACTTGTTGATGCCTTGATCGAGGACGCGCTAACGCCCGCACGGCGTGAAGCTTTCATCGAAGAACAAGATAGAAAGATCGACTAGACACCAATCGGCGCGGTCTTCATCGGCCGCGCCGTTTGCACATTACCGGCACAATCGGTGCCCACATGTAAGACACGGAACCATTGGAGGTACGAAATGAAACAAGATGTCATTGAACGCACCTGCGAGATGTGCCCGACGGACATATCTCATCTCTCGAAACGGGCCAAGGTTTGCTCGGAGCGTTGCCGGAACAAACGTACAACACAGCGCTTTAGGGAAGGCACACGCGCCAGCCGTCAGGTTCTTTGTGTGATCTGCAACGAACCCATTCCCACCACCCGCCGATCCAATGCAAAGACTTGCTCGTCTGAGTGTGGGGAAGTGTTGGAAGAAAAAACGCGGCGGAAGGGTGTTTTGAACCGTGCACCGAAGCGCGGATTTATTACTTGGCGACCACAAGCCAAAACGCGGCGTATCCTCTCTCAGGTTGGGGAAATCCTGATCGAGTATGAAGCCTATTTGCCGATGTCGGTTCGTCAGATCTTCTATCGGCTGGTCGGCGCTTATGCTTATGCCAAGGATGAAGCCTCCTATAACCATCTCTCAGGCTATCTCGCCAATGCGCGGCGAGCGGGGTTTATTGATCCTGCCGCTATCCGCGATGATGGCATCATTATCTCAACGCCGCATGAATGGGAAAGCCCCGAGAACATCATGTGGAACCTCAAACGCGAGGCGTTGAACTATCGCTGCAAGCGGATGTCATACCAGGAGCAAGACATCCGGATCTGGTGCGAAGCCGGTGGCATGGTCCCGCAAATTGCCGCGCTTGTTGATGAGTTTGGTATCCCCGTTCAATCATCGGGTGGCAACGATAGTGTCACCGCTAAAATCGATGCCGCAACTGCAATCGCATCCTCTTTGAGACAATACTCTGATATTGCACTTGGGCGATCACGATCCGAGCGGACTTAGTATTTTCGACGTCCTCAACGAAGACGTCACAGAGTTCGTCAACAGCGGTAAATTGGACGGCGATGGCACTGTCGAGTTCCACCGGATCGCGGTCACCGAGGGGCAGATAGCGGACCTGGATCTCATCACCCAGCCGCGCAAGAAGAATGACAAGAAAGCCTATGTCGGCATCTTTGGCGACAGGGATAGTACCTGTCAGATCGAAGCGATCCCGCCCGATGAGCTATCCCGGATTGTGATGGATGAGGTCGAGCAGCTGATCGACGAGTACGCACACATGCGAGCGCTCGCGCACGAGAAGAAGGCACGCAAGAAGATGGGCAAGCAGTTCGAGAAGATGATGGGGTAATCGAGTTAGCAACCCTTGGCACACCCTGGCGTTCTCGAGCGCGATCGGTTCGCCCTTGCCCCCTCGTGGCATCCCTTGAGGAGATTGAGATGAGTGATTGGTATGAGCTGACAGGGCCGCAAGTTCGGTCTGATTTGAAGGATGGGCATTACATGTTTGTGCCCTATGAGGAAGTTGGTGCGCGGCAATTGGAGGGTTGGGTGATCGTCGATGATTTCGAGGGCACTCACCATCAATTCGCCGCCACGATGCTGATGTGGCGGCCTGAGAAGACGCATGGCGCAAAGGCACAGTGAGTATGGCCGGCTGGCCGACGACCGCTATCAAACCCCAAGCTGGGTAACAGGGGTGTTGTTGAATCGCGTGAGATTCGACCGCCCAATGCGCATTCTCGAACCTTGTGCCGGTGATGGTTTGATGGTCGCGGTATTGCGCGATGCTGGTCATTTCGTCTTTGCCAGTGACATCGAACCTGATCTGCCAGGACTTGATCGGGTCGCGGACTTCCTTGATGCCGATCTATCGGATTGCGGCTGCGATACGCTGATCACCAACCCGCCCTATAACCTCATCACAGAGATGGTTCGCCATGCGCTGTCGTTGCCCTATCTGAAGACCATCGCGATCTTGGGCGGCTCTGGGTTCGACTATGCCAAGCTTCGCGCCGACCTATTCTGTCACTCGCGTTTCCGGACGAAGCTGCTACTCCAACAGCGCATTGTTTGGTTCGAGGGTGCGCAGAAAGGGCGACCGTCGACAAACCACGCATGGTATATTTGGGGCAGTCCAACCAATTACCCTGCTGAGCTGCGATATCAAGTTGAGCCACTCCCGTCGCCAAATCCCGATTGAAGCCATGAGGGCCGATGCTGAACTAACCGGCTTCGTTGGCGGCAACCTCCAACCACATGGTGATTGCGAGCTATGGCTAGGCCGACGTGATCGACGTGGCTATGGTCTCGTTCAATGGGGCGGCAAAGCGTGGCTCGTGCATCGCCTCCGTGGGGCACTTCACCATAACGAGCAACCACCAACACTCATCAGGCACCGATGTGATACCCCGCTATGTTCGGCGGTCGAGCATCTTGTTGGTGGCACCCCTCAAGACAATCGAGACGACATGGTGATGCGCGGGCGGACAGGATACCGACGCTCTCATCGGGGTCGACATGCTGCTGCTCTATTGGCCGCGCTTCGTGCAGACTTCGCCAAGTTCGCACCTGACGATCTACCAAGCAGCGTTCACTGGCACATGCACAACCTTGGACTCGCATTGGAAACAATCATCTTCGAGCAAATTGGCGTGGCACCTGTAACCGCCGCGGCCAATGCAGATGAAGACGATCCAGAGTATTTCGACAGCCTGTACGTCTAGCCCTGTGGATCGAGCGCCTTGCCGATGATCTTGCCAACCGCATCAACAGCAACGCGTTCGCGTTCAGGCTCGCTGTGCAAATACCCACTGGTGCTCTTCAAGTCCTTGTGCCGGAGCACCGCAGCGATCACTGGCAGTGGCACGCCTTGGTGAGCAAGGGCGCTACCAAAGCTGTGCCTGATGTCATGGACCCTATATTTCAGATCGACGCCAGCGCACTTCAGCACTCTTTTCCACATTTTCCAGATGCCGCTGATAGGCACCCAATCGCCATCCGCGCTCTTGGTTGGGAACACAAATTCACAGACACGCAGCCGCGTCATACGTTGAAGCACCGATAGAGCATCGGGCGATAAAGGAATAACTTTCGGTTTGCCAGTCGTGTTCCGCGTTATGTTCTTGTATGTGCTTGGTTGCAACTCACCCCGCTCAAAATCGACGTCGCTCCACCGCAATGAGGCAATCTCTCCAAAGCGCGATCCCGTCAATGCCAGCAGCCTGATTAGCTCGATGTGACAGATGCTCGTGCGACCCTCTTGCTCCATCTCGTTGAGCGCTGCGCCGATACGGCCTAACTCTTCAATCGTCAGCAGGTTCTCGCTCGCTGCCTCGCGGTTTCGCTTGATGCCTTCGGTTGGCAAACGCTCGATTTGCCCATGCGTGACAGCAATCTGAAAGATGGCATTCAGCACCTGTACACATCGATTTTGTTGGTAGCGTCCATCGTTTATGCGCTTGCCGGTTTTGTCTTTCTTGCCGGTGATGGAGCGAACGATGGTTTCGATCAATTCCAGATTGACGTCAGCCACGAGGATGCCTGTCAGCTTCGGTCGGATAACTTTCTCCAACAATCGTTTGCGTGCATAAACGGTGCTCGCTGCCAGTTCGCCCAAACCAAACAGTCGGTCTTGTTCGGCTTCGAATTTGTCCAAGAGTTCATCACACGTCCAAGCACCCTGCTCGGTTGCTGCGCTCTCGGTTTGTGGATCGACACCAAACCGCAGCGCGGCAACGGCATCAGCGGCAATCTCTCGTGCTTGCGATGCTGTCAGTTCCTCGCCACCAATGCGCCAACGTCGCTGTCTATTATCAACCGGTGATGTGTAACGAAGGACGAAGGAACGAATGCCGTTGCGACTGACACGCAGAGCAAAGCCGCGCAATTTGGTGTCGGTGTAATCGGTTTGCTTGCCCTGCTTGCCAACCAGCTTCGGCATCGCTCTATCAGTGATATGAACTCTCGGCATGTTACCCCCCTGAGGCCTTCTGAGGCCTAAACGTGCAAGTCGTTCGTACCCGCCATTAGAATTGTTGCATGATACTGCACGGCGTCCAGTAACACTAGAAAGCAATTAGGGAGACAGTAAAGACCATGAAATCAACAACATGGGCTAGCGCGGGTGTTGGTCCATAGCGCTCGGTGGCGTTGTGTGGATAAAAGTTTATGGGCTAGGTGTGGAAATCCCCCAGGACGACGTCCTCAAAGTACAGCGTCATGATGCGTGCGGCGCCTCGCGACATCGGAAGAACTGCGTTACCCGCCAATCCAGGACAACCGTTCCGTCCTGATTGAGACATTCGTAAAAGGCCTCGACAATGCCGACGTTGGGCATGCTTTGCGATACGCGCTTTTCGATGCACGTATAGCGGCCAGACAACCGATCGCCTGGCCGAACCGGTTTCAACCATCGGCATTGCGCTAGGCCCGGCGCGCCGAGCGAAGCCGCATTGGCCAATACGCCGTCGTAAATCATTCGCATGAAGATTGCGCAGGAATGCCAACCAGAAGCCACGAGGCCGCCGAAAGGCGTGGCACGCGCGGCCTCCTCGTCGAGGTGAAACGGCTGCGGGTCGAACTCGCTGGCAAACGCGATGATCTCGTCCTTGGTGACCTCGTAGTGCCCAAACGTCACCGTACGATCGAGCTGGAAGTCCTCCCAATGATTTTTCGCTTGATCGGTCATGGATGGACAATGGCTAAGCGATTGGCCTGAGGCAAGTTTCATTTGCCCGTAACGCCACCTCCAGCCCCGGTCGGACCAGGTAGCAATCGGAAAGCCAGCTGACATTTCGTGAGCCGTTTCTTACAGGTATCGCCCCGGCGATGGAATAACCTTGCAAAAGTCGAAGAAACACCTTGTTCGAGAACGGATTTGACTGACTACGAAGCACCGAATCAGCAATAGTTATGCACAAGCACAGCACATCGGGGTCGCGCACTTATCGAACAAGGGAATGTGACATGAAAGTCAAGGAGCTGCGTGACGTTCTCAGTGACCTAAAAAGCATTTACGAGGATGCCGGTGCGCGGTCCGCGGCACTCGAAGTCGTAAACCTCGTAAATTTGCTTGACGGCCATGATGAAGAACCAATCGAGGATTTCATGGCTGACATTCGCGCGCTGATCGTCGGGACAAGATTCAGCGCACGGTCAAGATCGGCTCCGCTCGATGAGGTGGCCATCGATCTCTATCTCACGCGCCTACAGCAAGCTGGGCGCAATCGCAGTGAATTTGCCCGCGTGCTCTCCGATATCAGGCTCGATCCCAAGGTCCGTAGTCACGAGGCCAATGCGATTCTGCATCGATACATCGTCGGCCATGAGGCGAAGCGAAGCAAAAGTGCCGCGATCGAAGCTATCGAGCAGCGCTTCGATGGCCGACGCCTCGAGGAAAACCGGCTGCGCTCGAGTGAAAGTGCGCTGACCTGGTAGGCTAAGCCTCGGCCGTCGACCACAGTGACAGCATACACCTCCGCGACGTCGCTCAAATTGAGCAAATTGATCTTGCGTTTAGGGCATTGCAAAAACATCGTTCATTGCAATTGAGCGTATCCGAACTTTCATACATTATGGCGAGCTTTGAGCGAGCGAAACGCGTTGCCGCAGCGAACATGAACCATGGACGCCGGGAAATAATCGTTCGCAGCAATTTCGAACCGGAGCATACCGATGGCTAGGAAATCCGCCCTGCAACAACTCGACCGAGCCATGAAGACGGTTCGTGACCTCGGACTGGAAGTCGAATCCTCAGGTGAGGACCCCATCGGGGGGCTGCTCGAGAAGATTTACGATCTCGACCATGAGAACGTCACCATCATCGCAAAGACGCTTGCCGAGGTCTCCACCTTCAATGAGATCGTTCGCAACGAGATTTCCGCCATGGAAATCGGCGAACGCTACAACGAGATCGTCGCGGCCTTCAATTCCATCCGTGACGATGCCAAGCGGCTCGTCGACCAGCTCGAAGACGGCGAAATCAACACAATCGAGCGGCTCAGCAATGTCTGGATGAAGGTGCGGCGCGGCGATATCGCGGAGCGCTTCGACGAGATCCGCTACTCCTACTTGGAGGTTGCCAAGGACTCCAAGGACCAGATCATTCGCGAAGGCCGCATTCTCGATGCCTACAACGATTTCCGCGGCGCCTATAAGCAGGCCCAGGTGTTGGCGCTCAAGGTACTGGAAAAGGCGGAAAAGCAGTTGGCCAAGGCAAAGGGCGAGTTGGAAAAGGCGACCAAGACCGTCGAAAAATTCAAGGGCAAGGAAGCCTCCAAGCGCGCCGAACTGGAAATGGCGCGCGACACGAAATTGCGTGCGCTGCAGGACGAGGAAAAGCGCTATCAGATCGCCAAGGACCTCTCGGACAATCTCACCATCGGTTACAATACATCGGAAGTTATTATGTCGCGGCTGATGCAGACGACCAGCGCGAAGGAGCGCGTTTATTCTCAGGCCGTGAGCTTTTTCTCGACAAATGAGGCGGTGCTGACGGCACTCAAGGCGTCGTTTACCGGGTTGTTTGGATTGAGTGAGTCAACAAAAACGCTCGAAGCCATGAAAAAAGGCGTGTCGGAGAGCCTGGAGACGATTTCCGAAATCGGTGACGTTGTGCAAGAGGAGGCGCTCAAGGCCGGATATGGACCGACAGTGCGTGCCGATGCCGTCAAGAAGCTGGTCGACTCGGTCGTTAATTTCCAAATCCGATCGCGCGAAATCATCGATGAGATGCGCGTTCTGGCGACCCGCAATTCCGAGGAGATCCGCGAAGCTGTCGAGGACGGCAAGCGTCGGCTGGCGCGTCTCGCGGCCGAGGGCAATGCGCTGGTCAATTGAGCAAAGCGGATCCGACCGGTGCCAGTGCCTCGTGCGAGTGACCGAGTAGTTTGAGTGTGCCATTCATCGGTGCCAACTGACGCGCTCGGATTGTCCGATATTGGTTGTGATTGGGGTGGCCGAGTGAGCCATGGCGAGTGATAGCAACGAAGCACAGTCGAGCGGCGGCGAAGAGGTCGCGCTCGACGACGTGATGATCGCCATGGACGTGGTCGACACGCTGCGCCATGACAAGCGCATCGTCGAACGAGAGTTGAATGATGAAACGCGTCGGGATGATTTGATCCGGCGCCTGCGCGAGCTCTATCGTGGGCAAGGAATCGAGGTCCCCGATCATATCCTCGAGGAAGGCGTCAAAGCGCTCGAAGAGGAGCGCTTCGTCTATAAGCCCCCGGAAGGGGGATTGCAGCGCCGCTTGGCGGAGCTTTATGTCAGCCGCGACACCTGGGGCCGGTTCATGCTGGGCGCATTGGCCGGGCTCTTCACCCTCTGGCTTGGCTGGTACTTGATCTACGAACGTCCACGGCTCCGCGAGGCCGAAGCCGTGCGGATCGAGCTTGGCGAGCGTCTGCCCAGCAGCCTCAAGTCCCTGATCGGCCAGATCAAGTCCGAGGCGCGATCACCGGAGGTATTGACCAAAGCGGAACAGCTCTCGCGCCAGGGACACAACGCGGCAAAATCGGGCGATAGGACCGTCGCCAGGGAGAGCGAGACTGAACTCAGTGCGCTGCTTCAGGCGCTACGCCAGGAGTACGAGGTCAAGATCGTTTCGCGAAAGGGCGAGTTGAGCGGGCTTTGGCGCATTCCGAAACTCAATCCCAATGCGCGCAATTATTATTTGATCGTCGAGGCCGTCGGCGCTGACGGCAAGCCCATTGATCGAGAGGTCACCAACGAGGAAACCGGCGAACGCGAGCGTGTACGGACTTGGGCCATCAGAGTGCCACAGTCGGAACTCGAGCGGGTGCAGGCCGACAAGCGTGATGACGGCATCATCCAGCGGGCCGTGGTTGGCAGCAAGCGGCGCGGCGAGATTGAGCCGAGATGGCTGATCGACATCGCCGGCGGGGCGATCACACGTTGGTAGATGAGATGGTCAGCGGACGCGATACTTTGGCATCGATCGAGCAATCGATCCGGGACGTTCAATCGGCCGAGCAACGGGTGCAGGGTGAGCTTGCAGAGGCCAACGAGGAGCGCGCGCGGCTCCTCGAGCAGCGGTTGCGAGCTTTTCGCGAACTTGCCGAGGTGCGCGCCAAGCATGCCTTGGCGGATGGTGTCATCGACGAGGCCGACCGACTGTCTCATCAGGTGGCAAGCATCCTGCAGGCGCGCCAGAAGACCATTGCACAACTGAGAGAGCGGTTGCGGGCCGCCGAAAAGGAGCGCCAGGCCTTACTCGATGCGCACGAAACCCTGGCGAATGAGATTGCCGACAAGGAGGCCCGCCTCGATGAGCTGGCCGAGCAGGCACGGTCGGTGCTGCGAGACGAACCTGAATATGCAGGCCTTAGCGGCGCCTTGGTAGCGACCCGTGCAATGCATGAAAAGGCACAGGAGAAATCACAGCAGGCAGAAAAGGATCGGGAGAGAAAAGGCAAGCCCTATCGCGGTGATCTCTTGTTTATGTATCTGTGGCGCCGGAAATATGGTTCGAGCGGCTACAGCCCCATGAACCTCATTCGCTGGCTCGATGAGTGGGTGGCCAACATGGTTCGTTATCACGATGCCAGGGCCAACTATGCGGTTCTGCTCGAGATTCCCGAGCGCCTCGGTGAGCATGCCAAAAGACTCGAAGAGCGCCTGCAGAATGAGCAGGATGCCCTCCACGCCACGGAGGCCGAGAAAATCAAAGAGATCGCCGGCCATGATTTGACCGAAGCGCTCAGTCAGGTGCGCGAAAAAGAGAGCGAGCAAAACGGTAAGCTCGAACGATTGGCGGCGGAGATAACGGAGAATGCTGGCCAACTCAATCGCTATTCCGCGGGGCTCGATCATTCGTTCAAGAAGGCCGTGGAGCTATCCGCGGACTTCCTCGAGCAAGAAAGCCTGACGCAGCTGATGCGCCTCGCACGGGACACCCAGGAGCCGACGGACGACCAAATCGTCACGCACATCGGTCAGATTGACCATGACCTCAACAGTCACAATCAACAGATCGACGATCGCCGTGACGAACTTGAGCGCTTGTTCGAGCG
>JAUVPN010000036.1 GCA_030598645.1 Hyphomicrobium sp.
TAGTGTCCCAAAGTTCGAAAGAGCGCGCCGCTCAGCCCCTTTGGAGCGCACATGCATACGTGACAACGTCGCGTCTCCACCTAGGATCGCCTCTCCTTGGCGCTCGAACCCCGCGCGTAAGGCGTCGGAGACCGCCCCAACCCCGGTGATCACCGTGACGCCGAGTGCTACGCAAGCGATGAAGATTCGAAAACCCGAGAGCCCGCTGCGCAGTTCCCGCAACGCGATTCCCAATAAGCGTGGCAGCGGCCATTCGCGGACTAGCGTAGCCGAGGTGAGCGCTTCAGTCGTCATGATGCAGCGCGTGCCTCTGGTGCCCTACTAATGCGGCCATCCGCCATGTGGATCGTACGTTCACAGGCCGCGGCCAAGCGCTGGTCATGAGTGACCAGAATGAGGGTCGCGTCACGGCAGCGTTGCAAGCCAAACAATAGATCAACGATGTGCTTGCCCGTACGGCTGTCAAGGTTGCCCGTCGGCTCATCCGCGAGGATCAGCTTCGGCTCCCTGCTCAATGCACGCGCTATTGCGACGCGCTGCTGCTCGCCACCTGAGAGCTGGGCGGGAAAATGATCCACACGCGGTGCGAGACCAACCTCACCAAGCAGTTCGCGCGCAATTTCGAACGCGTTCGACTTACCGGCAAATTCCAGAGGCAGCGCAACGTTCTCTAATGCCGTCATGGTCGGCACCAAATGGAACGACTGAAATACGATGCCGATATCGGCACCCCGCGCCAGTGCGAGCTGGTCCTCATCGAGTACTGTGAGGTCGTGACCGGCCACGCGCACGCCGCCGCTCGTTGCCCGCTCCAGTCCGGCCACCACCATGAGCAGCGAGGTCTTTCCCGAGCCGGACGGACCGACGATGGCCAGCGACTGGCTGTCCTCAACACGAAGGCTCACGCCGCGCAAGATATCAACGGGGCCGGCACGACTTGTCAGGGTGAGGCTCACAGCGTCTAGAGCTACGATTGGCTGGGGCACGGGTGGGGAAGCTCCGCTATTTGCTGTGGGCGAGGACTTGTCTCACGCTGACCGCACTTCTACCTAGAGATCGGTTGGATGATGGTTGAGGCGGAAAGATGAAGGCGGTGAACGAAAGACAGAATTGGCACAGACTTGCTCAAGTGGTGGCTCTCTTGGCCGTCGTCAATATGAGCTTGGGTGCCGCTAAGACATCCATAGTGGGCCCCGGGCCCGCCAAACCTATCCGGATTGTGGCTTTTGGTGACAGTCTGACGGCTGGTTTTGGGCTCAAACCACACCAATCTTTTCCCGCACAATTACAAAAAGCGCTCGAGGCGCGGGGCCACAATGTCGTGGTCGCCAACGCCGGTGTGTCCGGCGATACGACGGCCGCCGGACTTGAACGGCTTGCCTGGGCAGTTCCGGACGGAACGAATGCAGTCATTCTAGAACTCGGGGCAAACGATGCCCTCCGCGGCATCAACCCAAACGTGGCGCGTGCCAATCTGGAAAAGATTGTCATCAATCTCAAGGAACGAGGAATTCCGACATTGCTTGCCGGCTTTCGCGCGCCAGCCAACTGGGGCGAGAGATATTCGCAAGCCTTCGACGCCATTTTTGCCGATCTAGCCCAGGAGCATGGGCTCGTCTTCTATCCCTTCTTTCTAGAAGGCGTAGCGCTCAATCCAAAACTGAATCTTAACGACGGGTTGCACCCGAGTTCCAAGGGTGTTGCCGAGATCGTAAAGCGGATAGTACCTTCCATGGAGGACCTGATCGACCGGGCATCAACACAGCGTGATTCCGTTTCTAAAGGCTAATGCGCTCCACCCATGCCCAGGCTCTTTACCGGCATTGAGATTCCCCTTGAGCAGCGCGAGCAGCTTGCGCGCTTGCGTCAGCCTTCTGCAGGCGTGAGGTGGGTGGAGCAGGAAAACTTGCATATTACTCTTCGTTTTGCCGGCGATATTGACAATACGCGCGCGGCTGAGTTTGCCGATCACCTTGCGAGCATCGACGTCAACGCTTTCGAAGTACGACTTGCTGGGATTGGGGTCTTCGGTAGCAAAGGGCCCAGGTCGATTTGGGCCGGCGTAGAAGCTGGGCCAGACCTCGAGGTGCTTGCGCGCGCAAACGAGCGCGTCGCACGACTGGCCGGGCTGGCGCCGGAAGGTCGGGCGTTCAAGGCGCATGCTACCATCGCGCGCGTCAAGCGTTCGGGGGCCGAGTCAGTCGCGCGATTGCTAGGCCGCATCGGAGCATTCCGCTCGGTGCCATTCGTCGTCAATCGCTTCGTGCTTTACTCCTCCCGCCCAAAGACTGGCGGCGGTCCATACGTGGTCGAGGATACCTTTCCTCTCAAGGGCGGCGAGTTTGCAGACTTTGAAGAAACTGGCTGCAGTTGGTAGTCATTCGTGCCGCGTCCACCAACTTGGCGATCGGCCGTTATACCTTCTCCGCAGTGTCTGTGCACGGCTGAAGCGTGACAGGCCGGACCAATAGGAGCGCAAAGGTTTGTTCTCACGTGTTTCAGACACCCCCGAACCGTGAACGCCTTCACGTTTCTCCGTCTGCAATTCTGCCAATTCCCCCTCAGCCTCTGCGAGCGCATATTCTGAGTGCCGCGCCTCTTCTTCGGCGGTCCAAGGCGCTGCTCGACACGCACAACCCGCAACCAGGGCCTTGCGATATTGAAATGCATTGGGCAGCGAACGATAGGCCCGCCCCGATAGATCAACCATATTCTCGATGCTTGCACCCGCAGATGGGTAGTAAAATAGCCGAACCTTGCCATCACAGCGTTTCATGCACGCGCGGTTATCGCGGTAGAAGGACCCGCGGCGCACACGAAAACTGATAGGGAAGTAGAATCCGTCGCACAGTCGCACGCACATAGTGCGAAATGTGGTGAGGTCTTTTGGGCGCCAATCGTTTCCGTAGCGCCCACCAACGGAACCATAAGGGTTCACCCGGCTATAGCTGAAGATAGAGGCGTGCGGCCTCTCCGAGCTGAACATTTGTTGTTTTGGAGATTGGGCAAAGGACTGCTCCGCTGTGGCCAGCAGCCCGACAACCAACATCGCCAAACCCAATAACCCCCGACTTGCGCGCATACTCAGAACTAACCCCCGTCAGGCAGCGACATATGGGCATGGAACGTCGCGCGCTGACGGCTAAGATTCCCTGAATAGTGCGTGACGCGCCGTCTACAAAGTTAGGATTATCTTTCCGACCGCCTCGCGCCGATCCAGAACGCCGATCGCCTCACGGACCTGGTCCAGGGGATAGGTTGCATGGATCCGGGGCGTCAAGCTGCTCTCGGCGATCCAGCGAAGCACTTGCGTCATGTTTCTGCGGTGGCTGGCGGGATCGCGTTTGACGAACTCTCCCCAGAAAACACCAACGGCTTCCGCGCCCTTCAACAGAAGCAGGTTGAGCGGGATTCGTGGGATTTGCCCTGAGGCAAATCCAACAATCAGAAAGCGTCCCTTCCAAGCCATTGCGCGCAGCGCTGCCTCCGACGAGTCGCCGCCAACACAGTCATAGACGACGTCTGCACCATCCCCGCCGGTCAGACGGCGCAGCGCTAACTTGAGATCAGCTTGCCGATAGTTAACCAGCTCGTCTGCACCGTGGCTCTGGCAGACACTGAGCTTTTCTGCTGATGAGGCAACCGCGATTACGCGCGCGCCCATCAGCTTAGCAATCTCCAGCGCAGCGAGCCCGGCTCCGCCGGCGGCTCCGAGCACGGCAACCGTCTGCCCCTCCTGCAAGCGGCCGCGGTTCTTCAGGCCATGGATCGCCGTACCGTAGGTCACGCTCACACCAGCCGCGACTTCATTGCTTACCTCATCAGGAATTGCCACGACCGTATCGGCAGGGACCACCACCTTCTCGCGTGCCCCACCCCAACCGAGGTAGGCCATGACTCGGTCGCCCGCGACTGGGTTGACAACCCCTTCTCCGGCAGCTTCGACGACTCCAGAAATTTCAGCAGCTGGCGAGAACGGCAGCTCCGGCTTAGCCTGGTATTTGCCACGCGTGATCAGCGTGTCGAAGAAATTAAGGGCCGCCGCCCTCACGGCCACTAGGACCTCCCCCGGACCCGGCACAGGCACGTCTATGTCGTCGATGACTAGAGCATCAGGACCATCGAGGCTCTTGCAAAGGGCAGCCTTCATGTAAAATCTCCCGTAACCAGAGTGGCGCTGCTCTAATCGGCTGACCTTCGACCACGGGCCGATTGTTCTAGCAAGGTCAATCCATCGAAAACGGATCAGACTGAAAATGTCGCAAATCCCCGTCGCAAATTGGCCGCCGACTGCCCGCGGATACTTCGGCATAGGCGCAGAGCGCATGTCGAAGGCCTTGAACCTTGGCAATCTTATGCGCTCGGCACACGGCTTTGGTGCAAGTTTCACATTTACCATCGGCGCCACCTATCAAGCCCTGGAAGCGCGTACGGACACCTCTAAGGCGCAGTGGCATATGCCACATTTTAACTGGGTCGCGGTCGACGAGCTGGCATTGCCCGAGGGCTGCAAACTTGTTGGCGTGGAACTCCTGGACGAGGCCATCGACCTGCCAAGTTTTCGCCACCCTATCCGCGCGGCCTACGTTTTAGGACCGGAACAAGGGTCGCTTTCACAAGGACTTATCGAGCGATGCGATCATATCGTCCGAATCCCAACTCGCTTTTGCGTCAATGTAGCGATGGCCGGAGCCATCGTGATGTATGACCGGGTGAAGACCATGGGACGCTTCGCTGAAAGGCCAGTCAGGGACGGCGGACCCAAATCTGCCCGTGCAGTTTCGCGCCGTAGCGGGGTCTAGGATGGGGCGGAGAGGATGACAGGCGCCACAATTGCCGCTTATGCTGGCGGGATACAAATGACGTACGGCCTAGGGAGCCCCATGAGAAAAGACCGCAACTATTTTATCGCCACCGCCTCCGTCCTCGCCATGAGCGCGTTTTTCGTGGCACCAACGACGGCACAAACTGTGAATCTTGTCGAACGCTCTGGCGCGTGGAGCCTCTACGCCGATACGGCCACGCCCAAGCAGGTTTGCTTTGCTGCCTCGACGCCACAGGCGGTCGAGCCCATCGGGGCCAACCGTGGCTCGATCTTTTTCTATATTTCGGCGTGGCCGAAGGACGGCATCAAGGCGGAGCCCAGCGTAAAGGTGGGCTATCCGATCAACACCAAAAAAGGCGTCACGGTGACCATTGGAACGGATGTCTTTAAGCTGTTCTCCAAAGACCAGCACGGTTTTGTCGCCGATCCTTCCGAAGAGCTGAAGCTGATCGAATCCTTGAAGAAGGGATCAACCGCTGTGGTGCGGGCAACATCGACACGGGGCACTGGTACGACGGATACCTATTCGCTTTCTGGAATCTCCCAGGCCTTGGAAAAGATGACGGCCACTTGCCCGTGAGCCTCAATAATCTACCCTGCTACTCTGCGCCTACGCAGCTGGACATAGAGCGCACCCTCGCCGCCGTGCCGAGCGGTAGCCTGTGCGAAGCTAATGACAATGGCGCGCAGTTCAGGCTCCGCAAGCCAGCGAGGGACATTGCGTTTGAGCACGCCGCGTTCATCGTCCCGTACGCCCGTATACCCGCGCTCCTCTAGGGGATAGCGGGGCGCGATTCCCTTGCCAGTAATGACGAGCACCCAGCGTCGTCCTTCGGCGTGCGCGCTACGTAGGAAGCGGCGCAAGGCGGCGTGTGCCTCGCTTTGGCGCATCCCGTGCAGATCAATGCGCGCATCGATTTCGATCTGACCGGAGCTGATTTTGCGTGTCTTGCGACGATCGATTTGCGAAAGCGAAGGGGCTAATTTCGCTGGTGTCTGCGGCGTGGAAGGCTTGGGTATAAGGCTTTCGGATGGGCGTTTGGCGCCTGGCTTCTGAGACGCTTCAGGTCGCCGTACAGGCTTTTCCGTTGTATCCACGTGCCCCACGCGGACGCGCGACTTTTTTTGCTTTAGGGGTCTTAGAGTGCCCGCAGCATGCTCCCACAGGGATCGCTCCTCATCGGAGAGCTGATGCTTGCGGCGGCCCCTCTTAAGGGGTCGCTCGCTCAGCGCGCGGCCTTCTCGATCTTTTTCCATGGAAGGCGTTCGCCTGGTTGCGCGGATTGCTGTGCCGAACCGGGCAGGAGTACGAAGAACTTACCAGAATGGTTGGTGATGCCAGCCAGCCGCCCAGCCTTGCCACCGGAACCAAAATAGATATCGCCACGCTCCGGTCCCTTTATTGCCGATCCGACATCCTGCGCGATCATAAGTCGAGAAAAACCACCCTTTTTGGTGGCATGTTTCAACCGAGGCGAGGAAACGAAAATCGGGGTACCAAGGGTATGGTAGGCTGTGTCTACTGCGAGGCTTCGCCCCGATGTCAACGTGACTGACATTGCGCCCAATGCGCCCTCGGCTTCATGGCCTCGAAGCTCGCGGAAGAAGATGTAAGAAGCGTTCTGCCACATGACCCTCTGACCGCGAGCGCGATCAGCGCGCAACCACTTTCTCAGCATTTGCATCGAAACTTTGTCGGCGCGGAGTTGGCCTGTCTTGATCAGGTGTTTGCCAATCGACGAATAAGGATGACCGTTCTTGCCGTCATACGAAATGCGGATCGACGTGCCGTCCATCAGATCGATGCGGCCCGACCCCTCTATATGCAAGAAGAACGCATCGACGGGATCTGCCAGATAGAGGACTTCCAGACCCCGACCCGCTAGCGCGCCCCGTTCGATCTCGGCGCGCGTCAAGTAAGGCACCAGGCCGGCCACCGTCTTGCGCATGTGGGTAAAGCGTAGCCCCTTTGCGCCACGCTTCGTCTCAGGCACGACGTTCACAAGATCGGGTGGGCGGCGATAAATGGGGGTCTGGAACCGGCCCTGGGGCTTGCGGGAACCCTTCAGCACCGGCTCATAGTACCCAGTAAGAAGACCCTTGCCGCTATTGTAGACCACGTGATGGGGCACAAAGCAGAATTCGAAGAAAGCCCGCGCTGCTGCCCTGGTCGGATTTTTTAGCGTCTTGGCCGCGCGGCAGGCGTTCGTCAACGCCTGACGCGACGCCTTGCTGCCTTTCGGAGCGGCGCGGCTGTCCGAAACCATCCGATCGCACGACTTCAAGAAGGTCTTGAATGCCGCCAGATGATCATCCTCTTGCCAGCCTGCAAGATCGGCAAACGTCGCCGGTTTCAGTGTCACTTTAGGCACAGGCATTCTGGACCGATCGAAACTCCCCCCTGACGCAGTATGAGTTGGTGCCATGGTGATCGCCAAAGCAGCTGCGGCAACCGCCATCGCAAAAACCGAAAAACGTCTTGTACATTGAATCGCCCGAACCAAGCGCATTCCCTCCCTCGCTTGTTCATCCCCTCGCGCCGACCAGTAACTTTATACTCTCCACTAGGCCGGAGACTGAGTTTCGACCAGGCGCCAATTCGGATTGGCAAGGGCCTCTTCCGTCGAGACGTCGCGACTGAAGGTCCAGATGTCGGTCACTTCCTTGACACGCTGTGGATCACCCGTGATGATGGCTCCGGCGCGGTCACGGGTTGCCGATATCAACTGGCTTACAAATCGGATGGTAATGCTGGCGATGCCGCTTCTCACGTCCGATTCCAAAATGTCCGCTTTGTTGATGCCAACGAAGCTCTGATCGATTTGCTCTCCACGAGCTTCGCGGTCGGACATGGAACGGGTAAAGCCATCGTAGACATCGTTGCTCAGCAGGCCCTTGAGAAGCTTACGATTCCCCTCGGCGAACGCCGTCACGATCATCTCATAGGCCTGACGCGCACCGTGAACAAAAGCTTCCGGATCAAAAGCAGGATCGCGCTTAACAATCTCCAGAAGCCCGTGTCGCACCTCTGCGTTGATGCCAGGAAATGCCTTAACGCGTTCTTCCGCGTCAGCGACCGCCCCGTCCTGCCCTAGGTCAGCCCCAGCGTGATCGCTTTCACGACGTGGCAGCGTGACCACATTGTCATTGGAAGAGGCTTGAGCGCCCTCCCGGCGTTCGGCTCGGTAGCGCTCTACACGGGCCTCTTCGTCGCCTGTGCGCCGGCCCAGCACGCTTCTCAGCTTCCACACCACGACCACCGCGACGACGATCGAGATTAGTGTGAAGAGATCAATCTTCTCCATTTAGAGTTGCCTTCCTGGCGATCAGCGGCGTGACTACATTCGATTGCTATATATATATGATCGCGCTGCAGGCGCGGCCCAAGATATTAACCGTGCCATAAACCTCAAATCCCATCCGCTATCATAGGCACAGGGTGGTCGCACCCTGTAAATTACGGCACAAACGCCCCAAAGCCAACCGGATTGAGGGGCTGATCAGCATACTGATATTACAGACGATTAATATTCACCCGCGAGTTTGCCCTATGCTGTCCTCTTTACGTTTCGCCCTACTACTAATTTTTATCGCGTTTCCCCTGTTGGAGATCGCACTTCTTATCAAAGTTGGGCAAACGATCGGTTTCTGGCCGACTATCACAATACTCATTGCCGCGGCAGTGCTAGGCATAGTTATCGTACGCCAGCAAGGCCTTTCAATGGTGGGTCGGACTTTTGCCGCCATGAACGAAGGCAAACCGCCGATAGGGCCGGTTCTCGACAGTTTCGTGGTTATTGTTGCCGGCTTTTTACTGATGATTCCAGGATTGTTGACCGGCCTCGCAGGCCTGTTGCTGCTGATCCCGCCAATACGCAGGGGGGCGATTGCCTGGACGACCTCGGGCCTTTTTAGCATGCCTGGAGGGTCAGATGCCGAAGCAGGCAGGCGAGGGCAACGCAACGTCGTCATCGAGGCCAAGTATGAGCGGTTGAACGACACGCCGGATAAGCCTGAACAGGACCGGTAGACCAACGCTGAGCAGGCATTGCGGAAGTACATGCCCGCGTGTTAGCGAGCGCTGGTCGCACCCCAGCGCTACGGATCAAATTCAATGGCAAACGATGGCAAAGAAGCAAACGGAAAATCGGCTGAACAAACAACGCAAGATCCCCAGCCGGTCCACGTGCAGGCCGTTGGTCAGTACATAAAAGATCTCTCTTTCGAGAACCCCAAAATCGCAAAACTTCTCAGTGAGCCGGGTGACAACCCCAACATCAAAATCACAGTAAATGTCCAATCGAATAGTTCTGGAAGCGACTTGTTCGAAAGCTTGATCGACTTCAACGCCCAGGCAAGCAACAAGCACGGAGTCATTTACGAGCTTGAACTCGTCTACGCTGGTCTCTTCAGACTCACTAACGTGCCCGAGCAATCGCTGCAGCCCTTCTTGCTGATCAACTGTCCGTCGATCCTGTTTCCCTTCCTGCGGCGCATCGTGGCTGATATCACGCGCGAAGGTGGTTTCCCGCCGCTCTTGTTAGACCCCATCGACTTCGCCGCGCTATTCATGCGCAAGCAACAAGAGCTGGCAGCGCAAGAGTCAACAAGTGCATCCAAAAACTGATCCGCAGCGCTGGTGCTTGTTGTTATCCCCGCCAGGGGTCCGCCGCTAGATAACGGTTCCACATTGCGTTGGATCCCAGCGTCTCGACGAACGCGCGATGCTCAGCTTCTTGTTGGGTGGTTAATCGGGATACCAGCCGCACCGAACGTTGCTTAGCATTGCGCCGGCGCGCTGTTCCCGTGTTAGCTCCATTCGAAGGACCAGAGCCAACGGCTAAACCGAGCGCGGCTTGACGCGCACCAATCAGCTCGATGTAAACCTCCGCCAACAGAACAGAGTCCATCAGCGCACCGTGTTTCGTGCGCTTTGAATTGTCGATGCCGTAGCGTTTGCACAACGCATCGAGGCTATTGGGCCCAGCTGGATGCCGGCGCCGCGCTAGCTGCAAGGTGCAGGTCACGCGATCCAGAGCGATCGTGGCAAGCGAGACACGTCCTAGCTCGGCATTCAAGAAGCCGACATCGAAGCTTGCGTTGTGAATAACGAGCGTGTCTTCGCCGATGAAGCTGAGGAAATCCTCAGCAACTTGTGCAAAAAGTGGCTTGTCTTTCAAGAATCTACCGGACAGGCCATGTACGGCTACGGCTTCGGCCGGCACGTCGCGCTCGGGATTGATGTAGCGGTGAAATTCGCGTCCGGTGGGAATGCGATTCAATAGCTCAATGCAACCCACCTCAATTAGCCTGTCACCGCTCTTTGGGTCGAGGCCTGTGGTCTCGGTATCGAGAATAATTTCGCGCATCGCGAGCCTTTAGTTCCAACAGATCGGACGGTGCTTAAGCCCAGAATTGAACAAACGCGCTGCTTTCTCGGTGTTCAAGATTCGCAATAATAGCATCGAGTGCGGCGCGGCTGGCGGCAATTTCACCACTTGTGTCCACAACGAAGTCGGCGCGCGCGCGCTTCTCTGCGTCTGGCATCTGACGCGCAAGCAGGCTCTCCAGCTTTTCGGGGGTCATACCTGGTCGGCTCATGATGCGCTGGTGCTGCAGCTCCACGCACGCGCTAACGACAATGGTTGCATCTACCCTCGCGTCGGCGCCAGTTTCAAAAAGCAGTGGGATCTCGAGCACGGCCATGTGGGCTCCGCGCGCCGCTTCTTCTTGCAGGAACCCGCGCTCCAAGTCGCGCACCATCGGATGCACGATAGCCTCGAGTACCGCCAAACGTTCCGGGTTCTTCATCACGGCAATACCAAGCTTGCCGCGATCAACCTTGCCCGACGACAACGTACCTGGAAACTCCTTCTCGATGAGAGGGGCCGCGGCACCTTCATACAGCGCGTGCACCGCAGCATCGGCATCGAAAACGGGCAAACCTTGGCAGCGTAAATACCTAGCCGCTGTCGATTTTCCCATGCCAAGGGATCCAGTGAGGCCGATGATAAGCATTAGCGCCCCTCGATATCGGCAACAAGGATGCCTCGCAGCTCGTCGGTTACCTCAGGGCGCACACCAAACCAATTTTCAAAACCCGGCACGCCTTGATGCAGAAGCATACCCAGACCATCGACTGTGCGCAGACCGCAGCATTTAGCGTTGTGCAGCAGTTCTGTCTCTACGGGAACGTAAACAATGTCGGACACAACGCATCCCGGATCGAAACCACCGAAGTCTATGTCTAGCGTACCGGCACCATTCATACCGATGGTTGTCGCGTTGACGAGCACGGCCGAGTCGCGTGAGCCCCTTTCTCTCTCTGACCAATCGAATGCCCTGACGCTCGGGCCAAACTGCTGCGCTAACGTTTCCGCCCGAGCGCGCGTGCGATTAAATACGCGAATTTGGCCTACGCCCGCGTTGAGAAACCCATAGACGATTGCACGCGCCGCGCCGCCCGATCCAAGAATAGAAATCGGCGCCTTGCGCTGATCCCATCCAGGCGCCTGCAGGCCGAGATTGGTCATATAACCATAGGTATCAGTGTTCGCCGCAATAAGCTTACCATCAGACAACCAGAGCGTATTCGCTGCCGAGACTGCTTCCGCAGAGGGTTCTCTTTTATCGGCCAAAGCGAATGCAGCTACCTTGTGCGGCACCGTAACGTTGCAGCCAACAAAGCCATTGGCATCAAGCGACCGCAAGAAATCGGAGACACCCTCGGGCGCAATGGCCTCTTTTGTGTAGGCGCCATCGATGCCGTATTTTTTTAGCCAGTAGCCGTGCAATATCGGCGAGCGCGAATGCTCGACGGGCCAACCTATGACGCACGCGCGCTTCATCGTGCAATGACACCCCGCGCACGCAACTCTTCGAGTACCGGCAGAAGCGGCAGGCCAAGAACTGTGAAATAGTCACCATCGATGCGCGAAAAGAACTGAGCGCCTAGCCCCTCTAACTCGTAGGCGCCCACTGATTGTAAGATGCGCTCACCTGCTCGCACAAGATAGTCGTCGAGAAACGTTTCCGAGAAATCCCGAATGAAAAGCCGCGCCGTTGCCACATGCTCCCATACGACCCGGCCATCCTCTGCAAATACCACTGCCGAGTGGAGTTCGTGCTCCCGCCCGCGAAGTTTCATCAGTGTTTCCCGCGCCCCCGCCTCATTTTTCGCCTTGGTCAATAGTTCTGGCCCGAGAGCCAAAACCTGGTCACCTCCAATAACGATCGAATCGGCATGCCTGCGGCTCACTTCCTCCGCTTTTGCACGGGCTAGCGCGCTGGCAATGTCTGGGGGTGCGCCCGGCCTATCCTCTGCTAGCAGGGAATTGCGCAAGGCCAGCTCGTCTAAATCCGCCGGTTCGACCGTGAAAGGGA
>JAUVPN010000215.1 GCA_030598645.1 Hyphomicrobium sp.
CCATAAGATAAAGTCGCCGTGGATCTTACGTATCGGATATTTGCGCTCAGCAGAAATTGTAGTCACCTACTCGGGGGCTCGTCTCATAGGCGCTGACTGAAAGTAAGGAGCGAACTACCAAAAGTAACTACTACACCAGCAGGGCCCGCCTCATTGCGTCAGTCGAGGAGTTGAAGTGGATAGCGACGAACTGCAAGTTCTTGAACAACGTCTTGGACGTCTACATGCCAGGCAGCGCCTGGGCGTAGAGAAAGACCACGAATCCCAAGTGTTCGGGCAAGGGCTGAATTTTTTCCACATCGAAAATTCTACACTTTCGGCACGTGCTATTGAATATTCGTTGAAGATGACCGGCTTATTTTGGCGCGGACGCAAGAATGCAGAGCGTGTCGAGGTGCGATACAATCACGTAAAAGCCCGAGAGCTCCCGGACTCCTTCAATGGTTTTTCCATCCTGCAGCTTAGCGATTTGCACTGCGACGTGAATGAGCGTGCCATGCAGCGGGTTGGAGAGCTTCTCGCAACTCTGAGCTACGACGCTTGCGTGCTAACGGGAGACTATCGGGGGCTAACGTCTGGGCCATTTCAAAGGGCACTTGCGATCATTGCCGACCTTCGCACCCTAATGCGAAACCCCGTCTACGGTGTGCTTGGAAACCATGACTCAATTCGCATGGTGCCCGACCTAGAAAAAATGGGCATCAGGATGCTCGTGAACGAGTCTGCCACAATTGATCGTGCAGATGGAAAAATTCACATCGCGGGCGTTGATGATGCTCACTTCTACCGTGCCGAAAATATAGAGAAGGCTACGGCCCAAATTCCTCTAGACGCGTTCTCCATTTTACTCTCTCACACACCTGAGATTTATCGCCAGGCGGCCCATGCCGGCTTCAATTTGCTATTGAGCGGGCATACGCATGGCGGGCAGATCTGTCTGCCAGGGGGTGTTCCTATTACGCTTGATTCTGTTCTGCCACGGCGATTGGGAGCAGGACCATGGAAGCACCATGCGATGGCGGGGTACACATCTGTCGGAGCCGGATCTTCGGTGGTCCCAGTACGCTTCAATTGTCCCCCCGAGATTACTCTGCATTACCTCGAAAAGCTGAAATGAAAGCCTAATGTGGCTCGTCGCGGAGTCGTATCTTGTAGAGCAGACGTGACGCGAGCAAGTTGCCGACGGAGAATAAGGCCACGATCAAGATCACATCGGCAAACGTGAGAGCCAAAATACTCTTGCAGGCCAAGGTCGGGAGTAGCGCCTCTGGTATCTGATCGAGACCCAAGGCCTTACTGCTTGGGGGGTAGCCAATTCTGCGCTTTATGAAGCTTGAAAAGAGATCGCCGGCCATGGCGGCGAGACTGATGACTAAACCTGTGGTCCAAGAAAAGCCGAGCAGCGGCGCGCAGACGGAGGTAGCGATTACCGAGACCAATATGCCGCGTATAGTCTTCGAGGATCCAAAGATTGCGCGGCCGTCAATGAAAATCATTCCAGCGTCAAGCGGGTATCGCAGAGATCTTCCCAATAGTTTTTTTGCTACAAGCGGAGTGCCGTTGGCGATTGCCAGTAGCAGAAGAAACTTGACTATTAGATCGGGCTGCATCGGCCTGTTGAGTTAAAGCGCCAACCGAACTTCTTTTTATCTCGCAAAACAGCACGTGATAAGTGCTTTCCTGTGGCTGGTGGGTTGCCGCTATGCCTGCAAACGCACGCTAAATTCCAGCAGCGGACGTTCGACGCGCTGCCACCTGTCGTCGCCCCCTTCGTGAATATGGGCACATCACTATTTTTGGCCAATTCGGCCGCTCACGCTATGATCACGCCCGGCATGCGCGCGCGTGGGCGACGAGTAGATGAGGCGCCTTCTTCCCATGTTGGTGTTAGTTATCCTGCTGGCTCTTCCTGGCGGCACAGCGCTAGCCGTGGGGTGGACGTCACCATCATCCCCCGCACAGGGCTTGAGCGCGCCATCGGTGTCATCGGCTGACCCGAGACGGAAGTCGTCAGTCACTATTTCGAGGCTGAACTACCGCTCCAGTTCAACCAGTTTATCTGGCTCGACCAAACCAGTACTATTCAACTGCCGACGACCGGAGTGCTCCAAAGCCTGCCGAATGTTTATTCTTTCGGGGCTTGAAGTTAACGGCAACCGGTGATGAAGCGGAAGGCAATGATGGCCGATGTTCGGAACATAATGATCGAATTTGCTGATCAAACCGGACTTTCGCCAACGACGAAAGTTACACGACGCTATTTATGGACCGATGCTTTTGCGGTCTGCAACTTTCTGACCCTTTACCGTCAGACAGGTGAAGAAGAATATAAGAATCTTGCGTTAAGTCTCATCGATCAGGTCCACAACATCCTTGGTAGGCACCGCGCCGACGATCCACGCACCGGTTGGATAAGCAGTCTCAGCGAGGAGGAGGGCCAAAGTCACCCGACCGCAGGCGGGCTAAGGATTGGTAAGAAACTGAACGAACGCGGGCCTAGCGAACCCTTTGATGAAAGGTTGGAATGGGAGCGAGACGGGCAATATTATCATTACCTGACCAAATGGATGCATGCTCTTGAACGGGTCGGCGTAGTCACAAGTGATCACAAATATTGCCGCTGGTCCGTGGAACTGGCGGAAGCGGCTCATGCTGGTTTTACCTACGGTGCACCAACAGGTGGCGCCAAACGCATGTACTGGAAAATGAGCATCGATCTGACACGTCCGCTCGTCCCATCAATGGGTCTCCATGATCCGCTCGATGGCTTTGTCACTTACAATGAACTTCGCTTGTGCACAGAACGCACTTCTGACACCCCTACGGTTCCCGATCTCAGTGCGCAGATCGTCGAAATGGCCAAAATGTGCGAGGGCCAGAACTGGGAAACAGATGATCCGCTGGGGATGGGCGGTCTTTTATTTGATGCCTGCCGGATGTTCCAAATGACAGTCAAAGGCCATTTCAGGGCCCCTACGCTCTTGGAGGTTCTGTTACGGTCTTCGCAACACGGGCTCAATGCCTTCTTCAGACAAAATCCACTGAACGATTCAGCGGATTACCGGCTTGCTTTTCGCGAGTTGGGACTATCCATCGGATTAAAGGCGGTTGCGAAGATGCGAAATCTTTGTGACGCCAATCCCGGCCTGTTCGACGAGAGTCTATCTCAAAAAATCGAGAGCCTGATGCGATATGTACCGTTCAGTGAAACAATAGAAACTTTCTGGCAACGTCCGGTAAATCAGCAGGCGGGAAGCTGGATCGCTCATCACGATATCAACATGGCTATGCTAGCAACGAGCCTTTCGCCTGACGAATTCTTATCACTTTGAATAGAGGCGAGCTCTCTCTACACACCTGGCGGGGAGCCTTTGGCCCTCAGCAGGCATGAACGCCGCCTCTGAGAAGGTCTACTTTCGAGAGCAAAGCAGACATCGGCCCAGATGAGTGGGGTCGAATGAAAAAAATACGGTTTGCCCGGGAAAAACTAACCCCAAGGACCGCGTCTTTGCTCAATTTCGAAGGGGCGCGAGCGCGGCGGCTGGAAGAGCGGCACCTCCGCCTTCTTGAAGAGCCCAACGAGAGCCATGCCAGCGACAAAGCCGCCTATGTGCGCCCAAAATGCTATCCCGGGCTGGCCAACGGGTGTTGACGCCGCACTGAGGAGCTGACCTAGGAACCAGATGCCTAGGGTCAGCATCGCGGGCATATGGACCACTGTGATGAAAAACCCAAGGAATATGAGCACGCGGACAGTGGCTTGCGGGTGCAGCAATACGTAAGCCCCCAAGACGCCAGAGACCGCGCCACTTGCGCCGATCATCGGCACGGTGGAGTCGGGGCTTAGAAGCCCTTGGGTCAGGGCCGCGGCTAACCCTGTCACTAAGTAGAACAAGAGAAAGCGCAGATGGCCCATGGAGTCCTCGACATTGTCGCCGAAGATCCAGAGAAAAAGCATGTTGCCAAGTAGATGCAGAAAGCCCCCATGCATGAACATTGAAGTGAAAATTGTTGTCCAGGCAGGGATGACTGCAAGTTCGGGGCTAAGTTGCGCCCCGCCGAAAATTCGGGAGGGTATCATGCCAAAACTGTAGACCGCGGCCTGTCCAGCTTGTGGGCCGAGCGAGATCTGGAAGAGATAGACAAGACAGCACGCGCCAATCAGTGCCACGGTGACGACAGGAGTGAGCCGGCTAGGATTGTCATCAGAAATCGGAAACATCGACCCGGAGTATCGCTCGCCCTTCCCCCTCAGGAAAGGCACGGTTAGCGTCAAGTGCTATTCGCTCTGCCGAAAAGCTTACCGCCATACCAATCGCATGAAGGAAGCCATCGA
Organism: Hyphomicrobium sp.; assembly: GCA_030598645.1. The sequence goes on from JAUVPN010000215.1 coordinate 4,337, forward strand.
CCGCGCGGTCAACAAAAGTGTGGTCTGGAAACTTTTCGGGCATGGATCTACATGCCTTAAGCAGTTTGCGCCTTTACTTCTCGACGCACAACCAATCATACTACTCAGCGCTTGGGAGCGGCCAGCATCAATGGATCTTTGAATTGCATGATCTGCAGCGTGCCTTCTGCATCGATCACTTCGAGACTCGATAATCGTCCGGCCTCCTCTTCGACAAAGAGTTTCTGAGGGTTGCGGATCATGTGGTCGAGCCCTTCCAAGGCGACCTCAACAACGTCGCTCTTCGGATCGTACACTAGTCCGATAAGCGGCACCCATTCCGCTTCTATCTGATCACCTAACTTAGCCGAGGCGACCTCGATTTCGGCCTGCTTGCCGCCCAGGCCTTTTGAAACACGGTCCAGAAAAGTATGCCACTCTCCTTTTTTAAGCTCTCGGGCCATATCATCCATCCTTAACTGTCAATCGGGTCGCCTTTCCGGTCTACGTCTTTCGAACGTCGATTTTCCGTCCGGCAACTTGCGAGGAGGCCCGCTTGGCGATCTTCAAGCGGAGAATGCCGTCGCGAAACTCTGCATCGATCTTGTCGCTATCCACGTCGGGCGGTAGTCGGAACGTTC
>JAUVPN010000004.1 GCA_030598645.1 Hyphomicrobium sp.
GTATAAGCAATTCGAGCAATACGCAGCGCGCTATACCCCAGGCCGATACAGAATAGATGGGTCATGACGCGGGTGCGGCTTGCCATTCCGCACGGACCTGGGCGTCTCCTTCTCGTTCCAAATGCCGGCGCTTCAAGGGCTCGCCGAAATCTTCGTGGGTCAGCTGGCGCATGGCCCACACGGCCATAGCGCGCACCAGCGGGGACCCATCTCGGAGAAGTACCTCCACTTTCTCAAGCAAATTCACATCTCCGGAGTTTCCTGCAGCAATAAGGACGTTTCTCAAGAACCGATCGCGCCCTGTGCGTTTAACAGGCGTACCTTTGAAGCGGACGCGAAAGGCACGGTCGTCAAGGACGAGTAGTTCGGCAAGTGGTGGATTATCAGTCTCGGTGCGCGCATGAAAGCGCGCCTCGCTTGCGGCGGTCGCGAACTTATTCCACGGACACACCGCGAGGCAATCGTCGCACCCAAAAATGCGATTACCCATGGACTGGCGAAATTCTTCTGCAATGTGCCCTTTGTGCTCGATGCTTAGGTAGGCAAGGCAACGGCGTGCATCCAATATGTATGGGGCAGGGAACGCTGCCGTGGGGCAGACATCCAGGCAGCGCCTGCAGCTGCCACAAAGATCAGTCTCGGGTTGATCGGGCGAGAGTTCGGCGGTTGTAAACACGGCGCCGAGAAACAGCCATGAGCCATGTGCGCGCGAGACGAGGTTGGTGTGCTTACCCTGCCAGCCGATTCCAGCGGCGGCGGCTAGTGGCTTCTCCATCACGGGTGCGGTGTCGACAAAAACCTTGACCTCAGCACCACTCCTCGAGGTTAGTCTAGCAGCGAGCGTCTTGAGCCTTGCTTTGAGGATGTCGTGGTAGTCCTTCCCTTGTGCGTAGACCGAAATCGCGCCGCGGGTTGGCTCATCGAGTGCGCTGAGTGGATCGCCTGTCGGTGCGTAGCTCATGCCCAGCATGATGACTGAGCGCGCCTCGGGCCACAGGCTAGCGGGGTTGCACCGCCGGTCGGCGGTCGTTGCCATCCAAGACATGTCTCCGTGCCGGTCGGCCTGAAGGAATTCCATCAAGTGCCGTCCAGCGTCTCCGATGGCGTCGGGTGTCGTGACACCTATGGCATCAAAGCCCAATGCTGTCGCGTCCCGGGCGACCGCCTCTTCAAGGTAGCCGGTCACGGTTTATCCTCAAATACTTCAGTCAGAAATCGAGGTTAGCATAGTGGGCCGGCGGCATGTTGCCGGGAATACGGTCGGTCATAATTGTACGGAATGAGCGCCGCGACTTGAGGCGCGCGTACCAGACCTTGGCCTCGCCAAACTCTTCCCATGGTATTTCGCCCAAATAGTCGACTGAGGAAATCTGTCCAGCCGCTGCTAAATCAGCAAATGATAGCTCGTCTCCAGCCAGCCAGCTTCGTTGATGTGCCAGATAGTTTACGTAGGTCATATGGTAGCGCAGGTTGGCTCGGATGGCGCGGAGGATCTCGGCGTTTGGTGTCGGATCAGCGCCCGGCGAATAGCGCGCATAGACCTTCTCGCTCAAGAGCTCGTGCGTGACCTCGCGATAGAATTTCCCGTTAAACCAGTCCACCAGGCGGCGAACCTCAGCCCGCTTCTCGCGGTTTCCTGGAAACAGCGGTACCATGCCGAGCTCGGGCTGGCTCTCCCCCATTTCATCGGAAAGATATTCAGAGATTGCGTAAGCGCCGCAAAGAGTGCAGCCGTCCTCAATCTGAAGCACAGGCAGCTCGCCGGCCGGGTTCAGAGCAAGAAAAGTAGGTTGCCATTCCCATGGGTGCTCGGCGATAAGCTCAATCTCAAGCCCGCGTTCGGCCAGCGCGATGCGGATCGCGCGAGAGAGGGGGCAGAGCTGAAAGTGGATAAGCTTGTACATTTAGGATTTGAGATTCCACGCTGAATGCCTTTCGGCAAATTTCTTCCGCTGGTTCAGCAAGCGGTTCAAATGGCAAAGGGTCAAGGCTTCGTCCAGAGTGCCAATCCAGCAACAATTTTCACGCGTTGCGTGGATGTAGCACAAAGTGCGCTTAAACCTTGCTAAGCATCCAAGCTTGCAGGCAAACCTATCCAGCAGAAACACCAGGAAACCAGAGGACGCCGATGCCGACCTGGCAAGTAATCCTACTTGGCCTCATAGAAGGTGTGACCGAATTTCTGCCCGTCTCGTCGACCGGGCACGTTCTGCTAACCGAGCACTTTCTTGGTATCTGTACCCCTGGGAAGACCTTTGAGGTGCTAATCCAGCTGGGTGCAATTTTAGCGATTTTGAGCGTTTATGCGGTAAAGCTGGCGAGGATTACTGTTGCCCTTCCCCATGATGCTGGTGCGCGCCGCTTCGTCACGGGCATCTTGCTGGCCTTCTTGCCTGCTGCTGTCGTGGGCGCCAGCGCTCACGATATTATCAAAGGTATCCTATTTGAAGCGCCGGTTCTGATTGCTTCAATGCTTGTTATCGGTGGGGTGATCTTGCTCATCGTCGACCGGATTCAATTCGATGTGCGTTACACTGATGTGACGACATATCCGCCAGCACTGTGCTTCAAGATTGGATTGTTTCAGTGCCTTGCTCTAATCCCTGGGGTTTCGCGTTCGGGGGCAACCATCGTTGGTGCAATGATGATGGGCACTGACAAGCGCTCGGCTGCGGAGTTCACGTTCTTCCTCGCCATGCCGACGATGCTGGGGGCGTTCACCTACGACCTCTACAAAAACTGGTCGATTCTACAGCCTGCAGATATCGCAAATATTGCGTTGGGGTTCGTGACGGCGTTCATTGCTGCCGTTTTTGTTGTCCGCCATTTGCTCGACTACGTAAGCCGCCACGGCTTCGCGCTATTCGGGTGGTGGCGTATTATAGTGGGCGGCGCTGCACTCGGTGCCATGCTGGCATTGGGCAACACCGGAGGTTGCCCGACGCCGAGCGCTTCCCTTTGAGCAACGTCTAACTTACTAAGCAGCGTGCGAGGGCACCACCACGGTTAGCGCGGAGTGCAGCGCCGCGACATCAGGTGCCCTGCGTAGCTCATCAAGGATGGAGGGTTCACGCACCAGGCGTGAAATGCGCGCCAGGGCCTTCAAGTGATCACCGCTAGCGTCTTCCGGTGCGAGCAGCATGAAGACGAGGTCAACTCGTTCGCCGTCGTGGGATTCATATTCGATTGGTTCTTCCAGCCGAGCAAAGAGACAAACAATCTCTCGAAGAGCGTTGAGCTTTACGTGAGGAATGGCTATCCCAAGTCCTAGACCGGTCGAGCCCAAGCGTTCGCGCTGCAGTAGCGTGTTAAAGATCTCGCGCGCATCTAGGCCCGTCTTCTCAGCCGCAACTGCCGCAAGTTCTTGCAGCGTATCCTTTTTGCTCGTCGCCTTTAGCGACGCAATAATTCCTTCGGGATTCAGCAGATCATGCAGATCCATCATGAGTCGCGTCCCTCTCGGTCTAATAGAGTTACCGATTTTCAAATATCTCCGGCAACAAGGCTGCCGCTCGGAACTCTTCCCTCAATCACTGATTGCCGAATTTACACCACCGGTGTGTCCGATCGTTCGTAAGCGGGTGTTACTTCAGCCGATATTCCCGTTAGGGCGCCAATAGACAATGTTCACGCCACCGCTAGCGGCACTGTAAAAAACCACAAAAGTGGCATCCAAAAGGTCGCATCAGTTGATTACTCGGTAACCTTATGCTCACCAGCATCTGTTTCTGCGCAGCGATAATCTTTCGGCCTTCGGGGCTGCCGTCATCCGCTCCCGCCCCTCAACGTCTTCAATAGAACCTCTACATGGCCAAACTGACCAATTTTGGATGCCGCGCCCCGCCCCCCTATGGTGCCGGTGCACAGGCCGTTCTTAAGACGTCAAATTCCCGTCTTTAGGCGGCCACCCGCCACCTAAACGCCAACAAGAGATACGGCGTCTTTGCAATCCCCAATTTGCAAGAAGAAGGCCACTATCGACGTAGATCAAGTAGCTGGTGCAAGAAATCCCCCGTTTTCCATATCCAGCCAATTGTGCCATTATATGGATGACCTCTTGCCAATTTCCAAGGCGCAGTCCCGCCGTGATCGGACCATCCTGGGGCGGACAAGCCCTAATATCAAAAAATCTCCCTCCTTCTTAGGTTGATCAGGGAGTTAAAGGCTCTCCGAAAGGCGTTTGTCCCGCCGGCGTTGCACGGACGAGGGGATGCGCATCGCTTCACGGTATTTCGCCACCGTACGTCGCGCGATATCGATTCCGTCCGTCTTGAGCTTTTCAACAATCTTATCGTCCGAAAGAACAGATTTCGGCGTTTCGCCGTCAATCATCTGCTTGATCCGATGGCGAACGGCTTCGGACGAGTGCGCCTCCCCCTCCCCAGCACTAGCGATTGCTGAGGTGAAAAAATATTTCAGCTCAAAGATTCCGCGCGGTGTGGCCATATACTTGTTGGAGGTCACGCGGGACACGGTCGACTCGTGCATCGAAATGGCATCTGCCACCGTCTTCAGGTTCAGTGGCCGCAGATACTGGACGCCGTAGGTGAAGAAGCCGTCTTGCTGGCGCACAATTTCCTCGGCGACCTTTAGAATCGTGCGCGCGCGCTGATCGAGGCTTTTGACCAACCAGTTGGCCGTTTGCAGACATTCAATCAAATAATTGCGGTCGTCGCGGGAGGACGCCGTTTTCGACACGCGCGCAAGATAGTTGCGATTGACGAGGACGCGGGGCAGCGTGTCGCTATTGAGTTCGATAATCCAATTTCCGTCAGGCGCGGGGCGAACGAGTACGTCGGGTACGACGGCCTGCACTTGGACGGAACCAAATTTGAGGCCTGGCTTGGGGTTTAGGTGTTTTATCTCCGCGATGATCTCGGCCAGTTCGTCCATCTCCACGCCGACAACTTTGCGCAGGGCAGAAAGATTGTGACTTGCGAGAAGATGCAGGTTTTCCAAAAATTTTCCTACCACAATGTCGTAGCGATTTTGATCTTTGAGCTGTAGCGCAAGGCATTCGGCAAGCGACCGTGCGCACACACCTGGCGGATCGAGCGTTTGCAAGCTGGTGAGTACACGCTCGATGAACTCAGGCGGGGCACCAAGCTTTTCACATAGCGTTCCGAGATCGGCCGGCAGGTAGCCAGCTTCATCGACCATGTCGATCAAGTACTGGCCGATGATCCTTTCGGCGGGTTCTTCGAGCACTAGGGGGAGCTGCTCGCTTAAGTGCTGTCGCAGGGAGATATCATTGGCGACGAAGGCTTCGACGTTGACGTCGTTGTCCGATCCCGGCATGCGTTGTCGTAACGAGGCCCAGCCCGATGCATCCTGCTGGCTGCTAGCGTCGCTAGTAGCAGTATTGGTGAAATCGCTGTCGTCGTTGGAACTAAACTCACCTTCAAGCTCAGCAGTTTTCCCAAGATCGAGCCAGTCGTCATCCGTCGACGCAGATCGGTCGGCCGGCTTTTCAAGCTCGGAAGACTCGCTATCTGTACGTATCGAGTTCTCAGCGTTCTCGTCGTGTTCCAAAAGCGGATTGCGCTCTAGTTCCGTTTCGACGAACTCCGTCAGCTCGAGATTTGAAAGCTGCAGAAGACGAATGGCTTGCTGCAGTTGGGGTGTCATCACCAACTGCTGGCCCTGCCTTAGTTCCAGCTTTGCCGAAAGCGCCATGCACCTAACCTACGTGTCCCAAGATTAGCTGACTATATGATAGCCGGAATTAGTCAGCGTGCATTAGCGAACATGTCGCCAAGGTACACTCTGCGCACATCATCGTTCGATATGATTTCTTCTGGCTTACCTTGTGTCAGAACTTGACCATCGTAGATAATATATGCGCGATCTATTAGGCTTAATGTTTCGCGAACGTTATGGTCGGTTATCAAAACGCCGATGCCACGCTCGGTCAAATGGCGAACCAGCTCTTGAATATCGCCGACCGCGATGGGGTCGATTCCGGCAAAGGGTTCATCCAAAAGCATGAACGAGGGGCCCGAAGCGAGTGCGCGCGCAATTTCACAGCGCCGCCGCTCGCCGCCAGACAGTGCAATCGACGGCGACTTTCTCAAATGAGATATGCGAAATTCTTCAAGCAGACTGTCGAGCTGCTCCTTGCGCCGCCTTGCCGACGGTTCCACCAGCTCCAGCACCGCCATGATATTCTTCTCGACCGAAAGTCCCCGGAAAATTGAGGCTTCCTGCGGCAGGTATCCGATACCAAGCCGTGCACGCCGGTACATCGGAAGACTAGTTACGTCCTGGGCGTCGATGGTAATGCGCCCGGAGTCAGCAGGGACAAGGCCGGTGATCATGTAGAAGACGGTTGTCTTGCCGGCGCCGTTCGGGCCCAAAAGGCCGACCGACTCCCCGCGCCCGACGGCAAGGGTTACGCCCTTCACCACCATGCGCTTCTTATATGTCTTTTGCACATGATTGACTGTTAGCCATCCTTGCGCGCCCAACTGTTGCTTTGGATCCCCAATGGCAGCAGCGCTTTTGCCGCGTGGCTCGGCCCCCGGCTTCCTCGCGGCCCGGTCGAGCTTCGATCCGAAGGAAAGAATTTTGGGCACGGGTAGTAGACCTCAAGTTTTGCGTATGTGTGCTGCGGCCGCCCCGGCATGGTGCGCTCTTAGCGGCTAGTGTCAATCTGCGGCGAGTTCAGGGTGCGCGTGGTTGTGGTGTCCAGCTGGGGACGGCGGACGCTTTATTGCTCTGTTTTGCAGCCGGATTAGCGCCTTTCTTTGTCTTTCCCTTCATAAATTGCGGGTAGAAAACGGCGCTCGGCCTCGCCCCCTTTAAGGGCCCTTGCACGGTCACGCGATGGCCCGCCTCACTGCGGCTGTGGGCTGCCGTTGCGGTCCACGACGCTCCAGGGTCGTTCTGAATGACGCTCTGGCCGGAGGTCATGTCGATGGCCAGACGCGTGCCGCGGACGATATTCTTTGCCTGGGTGAGGATGACGTCACCGCCCAGCGTTACAACATTTTTTTTAACATCAAAGACGGCCCAGTCACCTACAGCCTTTTGACCGGCCTTAGACGTCACGATCACTTTGCCGCGGGCTTCAATGCGCGTCAGCGTGGCAGATTTATTCTTCACCTTTTTATCGGTGTCCTCGATTGACAACGTGAGCCCAGCCGAGCCGGAATAGTTTGCATCAAGTTCAGATGTGCGCACCACGAAATCACCCTGCTTGGCGCGCACGTCGCCGCGGAACTTTGCGACTTTAGCGTTGTCATCGACATCAAGTCGGTCGGCCTCCAATTCGATAGGCGCATTCGGATCAGTCTTGAAGACGCCGGCAGCGGCGTTGGCTCCGGCGATCAGTGCGTTCTTGACAGTCGCCTTGGTGCCCTGGCTTGTCGTTGGTTTGACTTTGCCGCTGAAGAAGAGGGTTGTAATGCGCCCACTGGCTTTTTCAGGAGATGTAAGATGCGAGAGCCCTTTGGCGCGCTCAACAAATAGCCGCCCGCCCTTGAGCCAATTGCGCCCCTGATTAATGACGACGTTACCCGTCAACAAAATAGTATCAGCACGTTGGTCGATCTTTGCCGTATTACTGGTGGCGCGGCGATCAGCGCCTGACGCCATCACCACATCACCTCTTAGTACCGCAATTTCCTTGATGGCATCGAAGTCTAGGCTCTGGCTGGTGACGCGCTCCTGTGGCCCCCGCGTTATAATGACGGGCGAGGTCGATAGGATGCGCCGCAATTTGGAGCCGGAAGAGGCATCGTTTGCAGGCGACGCAGCCTCCTGCGCTGCCTCTCCTTCGTAACTCACCTGTAGCGCTGCCGTTTCCAAGGTAGTGTCCCCCTGCATTGCCCGCACGCCCCCAGAAAAGATTGCAGTCTTCGCTGTATCGTTGATGTCCAAACGATCGGAGGTGATATCGACGGGGCCGCTGTCAGGATTTATGATTGGGGGTTTAGCGGAAGACGTCGCGCGACCGGACGCTTTCGGCGTTGTGCCCTTTTGCGAAACGAGACGCGACTGAACGGCGTCAAGGAATGTCATCTCACGCGACTTGGTTTGTATTGTCATGCGATTTGAGCGGATCGACCCTGTCGGCATCTCGACGACGACGGGCTCCTTAGTGGTTATGACGTTTGTTTTGGTGCGGATCGTCGCACGCGAAAGGCGGGCGCGCATGCCGTTGTCAGACACGATGTCGATGCGGTCCAATAGCTCAAGCACACCTTCTTTTGTATCGTAAGTTCCGCGCGTGGCCGTAAGATTCGTTTTAACTTTATTCGCATCTATCAAATCGCCTTTGATACCTTCGAGCTTGATGTTCTTCGTGTCGAAGAAATCCTGTACGGCGGTGTCGGAAGTAACAACATAAGAGCCGCCATCTTTGTTGAACCCCTCGTAGCGGGGGTTATGCATGGTGAGGTTTTCTGGGATAATTTTAGGCAGGGCGACACGAGGCAGGCCTTCCACCCAGCCAACGGTCTCCATCATCGTCAGAACGTAAACTACAACGATCGCCGCGCCGCCAAGCGGCATGAGCCAGCGCAAGGTGCGCACGACGGCGGAGTGTCGGCGCGCGCGCGCGAAATTCTTCGTCCGATCGCCGCCGAGCATGTCAAATGCGTTCGTGCGGGATCGGTCCGGCTGCCGCTCAAGATCGGTGGTCGTCGCCATGCGCTCTATTGGTAGATGCCGACTATTGGCTCAAAAGCGCACAATCGCGATCAAATGGGGTGATATTGGGACTCAATTCAAGCCGCCGTATATCTGGTGATATAGCATCAAATGGCCGCTTGCCAGCCGTGACTTGCTACTCAGTGAGAGAAAATATCCTCTCCGGAAAAACCGGCCAGATCGAGACGTGCACGGATCGGCAGAAATCTGAAGGCAGCCTCTGCCAGCTCCTGCCTTCTGTCGCGATAGAGCATGACCTCGAGCTTGTCTTTCAGAGCGTGGAGGTGCAGCACGTCGGACGCCGCGTAGCTGATCTGCTGCTGAGACAACTCCTTGGCGGCCCAATCTGAGCTTTGCTGCTGCTTAGATATTTCTATGCCGAGGAGTTCGCCCACTAGGTCTTTTAAGCCGTGGCGATCCGTATAAGTTCTCGCGAGCTTGGAGGCAATTTTCGTGCAGTAAATCGGCTCAGTTGGAACGCCTAGGTTTTTCTCAAGTACGGCGACATCGAAGCGCGCGAAATGGAAAATTTTGAGGATAGACCTGTCAGCAAGCAGGGCTTTCAGGCGTGGGGCGGCGTAGTCGTTGCCGTCGAATTGGACGAGATGCGCGCGGCCATCACCCGCGGAGAGTTGGACCAAGCAAAGCCGATCACGATTGAGATTCAGGCCCAAGGTTTCCGTATCAACCGCAATGCTTTTCCCCAACGTCAAGCCTTCCGGCAGATCATTCTTATGAAGCGTGATGGAGGGCTTGGTCATTGGTCTTGCGCTGAGTTTTCCAGTCCGGGTCAAGTCGCCCACAGACAAGCCGCTGATACACAAGAATTATTCAAGGGGAGCTTGCGCGGCTTGTGTACCGGCTACGACAAGAGATGGCAAGCGGCGCAGTTGGCCGTGAAGGGTTGAGCGGCCGAAGACGCTCAGCCATAAAGAATGTCCGACAAGCGAAGTGGTTGCAAGGCAGGTGATGAGCTAGCTCGAAGGCACCATGCGGTTGATCGCGACCGGAGATGACCTTGTGAGATTAGTTTTGGTGCCCAGGAGAGGACTCGAACCTCCACGCCCTTGCGAGCGCTAGCACCTGAAGCTAGTGCGTCTACCAATTCCGCCACCTGGGCACGAACGCGATGAGTTAGAGAGCACCGCCGTTCTTGTCAAATGCGCCATGCTTGGCTTCACATTGCTGCCAGTGCTCGTGTATGCCTTGTTTCTCCACAACGGTGCTGAACAGTTATAGGGGCGCGCGATGTCTGATCGTATCGACGACAAGGGGCTGGCAACCGTCTTTGGCGGTTCAGGCTTTGTAGGCCGGTACGTTGTGGCGGCGCTGGCAAAGAATGGCTGGCGCGTACGCGCGGCCGTGCGCCGCCCTGATTTGGCGGTTTTTCTGCAGCCCTCCGGCGCTGTCGGCCAAATCTTCCCGGTGCAGGCGAACATACGCTATCCCGAATCTGTAAACCACGCGATGATGGGCTCACAGGTCGTGGTCAATGCCGTCGGAGTACTGGTGAGCAGGGGTCGGCAAAACTTTCGTGACCTCCACGTAAGCGGTGCGCGCGCCATTGCCAAGGCCGCACGAGAGCAGGGTGTCAGGAGGCTTGTCCACATCTCTGCAATCGGCGCCGATCCCAAATCGTCTTCGCGATATGCGCGCACGAAGGGTGAGGGCGAAGCCGCTGTTCTGGAAGAATTTCCCAATGCGATCATTCTTCGTCCCTCCATCGTGTTCGGCTCGGAGGATGAATTCTTCAATCGCTTCGCCTCCATGGCACAGATGTCGCCAGTTCTGCCGCTGATTGGCGGCGGCAAGACACGATTTCAACCGGTTTTCGTCGGTGATGTTGGGGGAGCCGTCGCGGCAGCCATCGATGGGGCTGGTAACCCGGGCACCGTGTACGAGAGCGGCGGTCCTGAGGTGTATAGCTTCCGCGAGCTTCTTGATCTGGTGCAGAAATGGACTGATAGGCCGCGCGCTTATTTGCCGGTAGCATTCTGGTTGGCCAAGCTGCTAGCGGTTCTGACGTGGCCGCTGCCAAATAGCTGGCGACCGGTTACATTCGATCAGGTGCGCCTATTACAGCAAGATAACGTTGTCAGTGAGCGAGCAAAGTCGGAGAAGCGCACCATCGCCGCTCTCGGCGTTATCCGGCCGAATGGCATCTCAGCAATCGTTCCGACCTATTTAGAGCGCTTCCGCCCGCGGGGGCAGTTCGCGGCTTACCGCAGCTAGGGTAAGGGGCCTTGAAGCAACAAGGCCTCGCCGATTTGGCGGGGCCTTAAAAGCTACGGTCGCACATAAAATATCTTGGCTGTCGAGTGTTAGTGTACGCTTGCGATCTGCAAGTCGTCATCAATGGCATGTCCAATTGCGGCTTGCTTTGTGTCGGTAAGTGCCAGCGGAGTACCATCCGCTGCGTGCAACGAAAAGAGGTTTATTCCGTCTGGCAGCCCCTTAACAGCCGGGAACATGCGGCTTGCCTCGTCCGAGGTTAGCGTCTTGATGTATGCAACCACACCGCCACCGAGCGTAGCAAGTTCGCCCTCGCTCATGACAATGCGGTTGTCAGTCGTCTTCTCAATTTCCGTCATGACGCTACTTCTCCTTCAAGTAGGCCCGGTGCGACCATTTCATTGATTTGGGTGCGGAAGCCGCAATTTCCAAATCTCTATTAGCCAACCCCTCGGCAAACACAAACCAGGGTCTTTCTCACGAAACGACTATGAACCCGATTTTCTGTCGCTAATCTCAATCGTTCGCGCCAAGCGCTCCGGCTCACGGCGCTTCAGATCGATTGCAAGTAGGCCGTTTGACAAGTCTGCTGAGTCTACCTCGATTCCCTCTGCAAGTACGAATGTGCGGCTGAAATGGCGCGCAGCAATCCCCCGGTAAAGAAACTCGCGAGACTTTTCCTCATCTTGTCCCCCGCGGACAATGAGTTGGTGATCTTCGAGCGTAATTTCGAGTTGGTCGCGTGTGAATCCTGCAACTGCGAGCGTAATGCGCAGTAGTTCGGTTTCTGCGTCTAAGTTCTTGACGCGCTCAATGTTGTAGGGCGGGAAGCCGTTGCCGGGGCCCTTGTTGGCACGGTCTACTAGGCGTTCGATCTCTTCAAAACCCAATAGCATCGGGTTCGAGAGTACCGATAAGCGTGACATGCGTCGAAAGCCCTTTCCGTAAGCGACCTCCATGGATTTGAGGCGCAGGGCCGGTCCTTGGCCCCTGCTTGACCCAGCCCCGTTTGCGAGCACTAGGACAGTTATTCGGTAATATAGTGGCGGTTTATTGCAGTTCAAGCACGCGGGCGGCAAGCTGCTTCGGCAGTGCTTAGGCGCGATGCTCGGGCGGAGTACGCGCCCAGCCATGCGTTGCGAGATGAACTCGTTGTCATTTGACAAGGCAGGGTCGAATGCAAAGATGCGCCACAATCGCGGTGTTTGCAGTCCGAACCGAAGCGCTTCAGCATTAGCAACCGTTCGTGTCCTAATGTTGGAACCTCGGGACAGTCGGCTCACAGAGTGGCGTGCGACGCCGTCCTGCGCATAGCGCTTAGGTTCACCGGATCGAGGTTTGATCGATGCACAGACTCGGCTGCCGCCGCCTTTCAACCCTATCGATGGCGCTTTTGATGATGCTCGCTTCCACGCTACAGACCGTCCCCGCCCAAGCGCAGCCCCGCGCCAGTGAGTTCATGTTATCCAATGGCATGCAGGTGGTGGTGATCCCTGATCACCGTGCACCCGTCGTCACCCACATGATCTGGTACAAGGTGGGGGCTGCAGACGAACCAAAGGGTGTGTCCGGAATAGCGCATTTCCTTGAGCACTTAATGTTCAAGTCGACCGAAAAAATCGCGATCGGCGAGTTCTCTAAGATTATTTCGCGGCTTGGCGGACAGGACAACGCCTTCACCGGTCAGGACGCAACGTCCTACCATCAGCGCATTGCGAAAGACCGGCTAGGGACGCTGATGGAGATGGAAGCCGACCGCATGGTGAATTTGCGGCTTACCGAAGACGAGGTGCTCATGGAGCGCAACGTGATTTTGGAAGAGCGCCGCTCGCGCATAGAAAACAATCCCAACGCGATGTTCGATGAGCAGATGGCCGCTACGCTTTACCGGGCGCACCCCTATGGCATTCCGGTTATAGGCTGGGGGCACGAGATGAAGGAGTTATCGCGTCAGGACGCGATGCGCTTCTACAAACACTTCTATGCGCCCAACAACGCAATTTTGGTCGTGGCTGGGGACGTCACGCCCGAGGAGGTGAAGAAGCTCGCCGAAGAGACCTACGGTAAGGTCCCAGCTAACCCTGAGGTCAATCACCGCGAGCGCCCTAAGGAGCCGCCCTTCATTGCCGCTCGCCGTCTCGAATACAAAGATCCGCGGGCCGGGAATGCATCCCTCCACCGCTACTACGTCGCACCAAGCTACTTGACGGCGGAGCCCGGTGAGGCCGAAGCCCTGGATCTTCTGTTCAAGATAGTAGCCGACGGTGCTACGAGCCGAATCTACAAGAAGCTGGTTGTCGACGAGAAGATCGCGGCTACTAGTGGTGGCGACTTCTCAGGCTGGGGTCTCGATAGCGGTGCGATTTCGATATACGCTGTCGCCGCGGATGGTGTGGGGCTCGATACGATCGAGGCGAAAGTTGATGAGGTGTTGGACGACGTGCGCGCCAAGGGTGTCACGGAGGCCGAACTGGCGCGCGCCAAGAAAACGTTTCTTGCCGACTACATCTACGACAGCGACAATCAGGCCAGGCTCGCCCGCCGTTACGGCTGGTCGTTGGTGGTCGGGCGCAAAGTAGACGATATCGAAGACTGGCCGAATGCGATATCAAAAGTAACGCTACAGGATGTCCAGAATGTAGCAGCCAAATATCTCGACATGCGCCGTTCGGTCACTGGTTGGCTTCTGCCGGAGGCCGCCGAAGGCAGCAGCAACGGCGGCAAGGATGCGAAGCAGCCAGTCGTGCACTCGCGCTCGTGATGCCCATTGCTCAAAGGTCTTATCATGATCTCTAATAGTTGGTTCGGCGCAAGGTCCGCGCATCTGCGTGCTTTGACAGCAACATCGCTTGCCGTTTTGATCGTTGCCTTTCTCACCACGCTTAACGGGCCTGCAAATGCTATGAAAATCCAAACCGTAAAAAGTCCGGGCGGCATTGAGGCCTGGCTTGTCGAAGAGCACAGCGTACCCATGATGGCGATGCGCTTTGCTTTTGAGGGCGGAAGTTCGCAGGACCCGGTCGGTAAAGAAGGGTTGGCCAACTTTCTCTCGGCGATGATGGATGAGGGCGCGGGCGAGTTGAAAGCTCGGGATTTTCAGGAGCGCATGGAGGAGATCTCCATGCGTATGCGCTACGAGGACACCAAGGACGCGTTTTATGGAAACTTCGAGACACTCACGGCCAACCGCGACGACGCCGCCCAGCTATTGAAGCTCGCCATTAACAATCCGCGCTTCGATGTCGATGCGGTGGAACGTATTAGCCAGCAGTTGCAGGCGGCCCTAGTCTACGCCGCGCGCAATCCAGAAAAGGTGGCTCTCAACGAATGGTATGCGGTTGCCTTTGAAGGCCACCCGTATGCCCGCCCCGCTATCGGCACCGAGGGGACAATTTCCGAGGTCACAGGCGATGATTTGGAATCCTACCGCAAGCGCAACTTCGCCAAGGACACTCTCAAGATAGTCGCCGTAGGCGATATCAATGCCGAACAGCTCGGCGCGCTGCTCGATGAGATTTTCGGGGACTTGCCGGCCACTGGCGATCTAGCCGCTGTGTCGAAGACGAGCCCTGTTGCCGGCGGCCGGCAAAAGGTGGTTGAGATGAATGTACCGCAGTCAGTAGCGGTCTTCGGGCTCGGCGCCATGGAGCGAAAGGACCCCGACTTCATTCCCGCCTTCGTGCTGAATCATATTTTAGGCGGCGGAGGCTTTGCCTCAAAACTCATGCAAGAGGTGCGCGAAAAGCGCGGCCTTGCCTATTCGGTCTACACTTACGTCTATCCTTATCACCACGCGTCGATTTTCTCGGGCAGCGTGGCGACGCGAAACGAAGCGATCGGAGAGTCGCTTGATGTAATTCGCGCCGAACTCAAGCAGATGGCAGAGAACGGCCCTACTCAGGCAGAACTCGATAATGCCAAGAGCTACCTGATTGGCTCTTACCCCCTGCGTTTCGATACCAACGCCAAGATCGCCACGCAGCTTCTGGGGTTGCGCATGGATGATTTCGGACCTGAATACATAGATAACCGTAACGAAATGATTGCTGCGGTGACGCTGGATGACCTGAAGCGGGTCTCCAAACGTCTCTTGGAGACCGATAATCTTATTGTAACGATCGTCGGCAAGCCGACTTTTCAGGAAGCCCAGAAAGGCTAACTAGGCCAAGGCCTCCACTCTCAAGATCTCGCCTAACGGTGCTCCTTCAGCGCTATACACAGCCTCTCTGACAGCGTATCGGTGAGTACGTTAGTCTGCGCCCAATGCAAGGGAGGGGCAGCCATGGCGATCCGCCAGCTTTCGCCAGAAACAGTCAATCGTATAGCAGCCGGTGAAGTCGTCGAACGCCCGGCCAGCGTTGTCAAAGAACTCGTCGAGAACGCCATTGACGCGGGCGCGACCGAGATCGAGGTGGTCACTGCGTCGGGCGGCGTAGCTCTCATCCGCGTGAGCGACAATGGGTCGGGGATGAACCGCCAAGATCTCTCCCTTTGCATTGAACGGCACGCCACCTCCAAGCTTTCAGAAGACGACCTGTTTGCGATCCAAACGCTGGGTTTTCGCGGTGAGGCACTGCCCTCAATCGGTTCGATTGCGCGACTTGAAATCTTATCGCGTTCGCAAAGCAATGATGACGCCTTTTCCATTCTCGTTGACCGCGGCGTTAAGGAAGGTCCCAAGCCTGCGGCCGGGAATCCCGGCACGCGTGTTGAGGTACGCGATCTTTTCGCAAACGTTCCCGCGCGGCTCAAATTCGTAAAATCTGAACGCGCCGAAAACCGGGCAATCTCGGAGGTGGTGAAGCGGCTTGCCATGGCGCACGCGGAGGTGGGTTTTACCCTGGCCACCGGAGAGCGCAGTGGCTTGCAATTGCCACGCGAGAATGTGGGGCCTGAGGGACTTTTGCGGAGGTTGGGCCGCATCATGGGCCGCGAATTCTTTTCAGACGCACTTGCTATAACGGGCGCGCGCGAAACGGTCGCCGTCTCTGGCTTTGCAGGTCTTCCGACATTGCACCGGCCCGATGCCGGGCATCAGTTCCTGTTCGTTAACGGGCGGCCGGTCAAAGACAAGCTGCTCGTCGGGGCCGTGCGGGCAGCCTACGGCGACCTTGTTCCGCGCGGTCGCCACCCACTGCTAGCGCTCTTCGTAACTGTTCCAGCTGCAGAGGTTGACGTCAATGTGCACCCCGCCAAAGTTGAGGTGCGGTTCCGCGACGCTAGTCGCGTGCGCTCGTTGATCGTCAACGCGCTCGCTTCGGCTCTTTACGCTGCCGGGCACCGAGCATCTTCTGGCGGTGGGGTGGCGACGTTGGAGGAACTCAGGCCCAATATCGTGCCGTTTGAGCGTCCGCCTGGGCGCGCGTCGTCCTATGGCAATTTGCCCCCCAATGTATCATCGTGCGGCCTGGCTGAAGCCATGCAGGCGCCGTTCGAAGCCACGGCAATTCCTAGTGCTGATGCCAGCGTCGGCGTTGATATCGCCACACAGGAGCATCTTGATCGTCCGCTTGGTGCCGCACGCGCGCAGCTGCACGAGACTTATATCGTCGCGCAGACTCCTCAGTCAGTAATCATCGTCGATCAGCACGCGGCGCACGAGCGCCTAGTCTATGAGCGGATGAAGGCGATGCTCGCGGCTGGCGGCGTCGCACGGCAGGGGCTTCTTCTTCCGGTGATCGTGGAGCTGTCAGATGACGAAGCTTCCGCGCTCGGAGAAAAGGCTGACGAGCTGGCCGAACTGGGTCTTGTGCTGGAGCCCTTTGGCGCGGGGGGCATCGCTGTGCGCGAGGTTCCTGCACTTCTGGGCGAGACGGACGTGACGGGGCTGGTAAAAGATCTGGCCGCGGACATCATCGGCGAGGGTGCAGGGTTGGCGCTGAAAGAGCGCCTAGAAGCAGTGTGTGCAACACTGGCCTGCCATGGCAGCGTGCGCGCTGGGCGGCGACTGACTGCAGAAGAAATGAATGCATTACTTCGCGACATGGAGACCACGCCCTATTCCGGTCAATGCAACCACGGCCGGCCGACATACGTGGAATTGAAGCTAACTGACATCGAACGCCTGTTCGGCCGGCGCTAGCCTCTCGATCCAAATCTTTGTCATGCCAGTAGGGCATGTTTTCCCAACGCGTGGCGGCGTGATGGCACGGCCTTGCTAATGGCGCGACGTAGCCTATCTTGTGCGCCGGCATGAGCGACTCAACCGATCACCCCCTCCTTCGCGTTCGTCAAGGCGCCCTCATCGCCGGGGTCTGCGGCGGTCTAGCAAAATGGCTAGGCTGGAACGCAACGCTTGTGCGCTTTTTCTACGTGGTCGTGTCCCTTCTTTCGGCGGCGTTTCCTGGGATCCTGATATATATCCTGCTATGGATCCTCATGCCGCGCGAGCCGGCGTAGACGTCAAACAACATTCTCTGTATTGACGTCGTAGCGCGCTAGAAAAATTTGCGTGTCGCCGTACGTGCGGCGGTCGATTTCAACGAAATTATCTGGAATTTGAATTGTAGCGTCTGCGCGCTCCTCGAGCACCACGACAGCGCAAGGCGTCAGCCAGCCACCACCTGCCAGCGCTCCTATCGCTTTCTTGCCGAGTTCTCTTCCATAGGGTGGATCGAGGAAAGCTAGCCCGAAAGCGCTCATGGTTCCAGCGTCGCCCAGACTTGTTGCATCGCGACGGAAAATGCGCGTCTTACCGGTCAACTGCATGTCATCCACGTTCGTGCGGATCAGCGCGCGTGCCTCGGCTTGGTCATCCACAAACACGCAAAAGTCAGCGCCGCGCGAAAGGGCCTCGAGCCCGAGCGCGCCTGTTCCAGCAAAAAGGTCGATGACGCGTATGCCCTCGAGCGAAAAGTCGGACACGCCATGCTCCAGAATGTTGAATAGAGATTCGCGCACGCGATCGGACGTCGGGCGCAAGCCACCGTGCTTTGGGTTGGCGAGTGTTCGACCGCGGAATGTGCCTCCCACGATTCTCATAAGGACTCGCCAACGTTACGCGGCCGTGCTTTGGGGCGCGCTTTGCGGTGGGCCCGTTCCGCTTCGATATGACCGTGAATGCCCAATTCAGCCGCTACCTGCCGGCTGAGCTGGTCGGCTAACACGCGCCGCTTGACGGGTTCGACCATGCCGGGTTTCAGGTCTAACAGCTGAAATGGCCCGTAAGAGACGCGGATCAAGCGGTTTACCTCCATGCCTAAGCTTGCCAGGATACGGCGCACCTCGCGGTTCTTGCCTTCGCGTAAGCCGATCGTCAGCCAAACGTTGGCGCCTTGTGTACTGTCTAATTCTGCTTCGACCGGGCCGTATCGCACGCCGTCGATCTGCACGCCGCCTTTCAGTGCCTCAAGCTGGACGGGCGATACTCGGCCCCGCGCACGAACTCGGTAACGTCTTAGCCAGCCGGTGGCAGGAAGCTCCATGTGTCGTGCGAGCGCGCCATCGTTGGTTAGTAGGAGAAGTCCCTCGCTATTAAAGTCAAGCCGCCCGACCGAGACCACGCGTGGTAGCTCGGGCGGCAAGGCCTTAAACACCGTGGGTCGCCCCTGCGGATCCTTGTGGCTGGTGACGAGCCCCTTTGGCTTATAGTAGCGCCACAAGCCGATTGGCTCTGCCTGCGGTAACGGTGTGCCGTCAATGGTAACCTTGTCATCAGGAGTGACCTCGACAGCAGGGCTTGTTAGCAGCTTGCCGTTGACGCAGACGCGGCCATAGCTGATCCATCGCTCAGCCTCGCGGCGCGAACACATGCCTGCCCGCGCTATGGCCTTGGCAATGCGGGTAGGCTCGCCAGGGGCTTTAGGAGCTGGGCGCTTAGTGGCAACCTTGCGCTCGCTTGGTCCTTTTGTAGTGCGTTTTTTGGACATGGACTATTTGCATATGACTGGGCAGAAGCCTTTATGACATCTCATCGTGAAAGCGGCCATATGGCGAAGGCTCTGTCCGAGGCGCAAGCCGCCGAAGCGTGCGGTGAGGTGCCCATCGGCGCCGTCATCACAGGGCCAGAAGGTGAAATTCTCGCCGCCGCCGGTAATCGCACACGGATGACGGGGGATCCCACCGCGCACGCCGAGATGCTGGCGATCCGCGAGGCCTGCGCCAAGCTTGGCTCCGAACGACTAATCGATTGCGATCTCTACGTCACGCTGGAGCCCTGCCCCATGTGCGCCGCTGCAATTTCGTTTGCGCGCATTCGCCGCCTCTATTACGGAGCGGCCGACCCCAAGGGTGGCGGAGTCGAACATGGTTCGCGCGTCTTCAATCAGCCGACCTGCAACCACGCCCCAGAAATCTATGCTGGTATCGACGAGGAGCGCGCTGGGGCACTTCTCAGAGCGTTTTTCGAAGCTAAGCGCTAAGACTTGAGCGAACGTCTCCGGCTCAGTAGATGCCGGCGTGCCGGGCGCTTAAGTCGACGAACATCCTTGGCCGGTTGGGGCGGTCGCTTAGTTTCGAGAGCTTCGAGCGTCTCCGCCTCTAGGACGCGAGCGAGCTGCGTCTTGAAACGCTCCTTGGCTGGCACTGCCGCTGCCAATATTTCATCAATTTTGAGGAAATCGAGGATCTGGTAGCGACTTGTCCCCGCGTCGATGTAAACGTCGGGTTGCCGCGAGCGCAGCTTTTCCTTGATGATCGTGTGCTCGAAAATGAACGAGCTTGCGAACAGCGCTTCCCAGGCCTTCGGCTTCTCTCGGCCGGCCCGCGGCAAGGGAGCACCGCTCACGTCGATCGCGATAGTTAGATCCGCCTCGCCTGCGATGATGTCAAAGGGCAGCGGGTTGACGAGCCCACCATCGATAAGGACACGACCCTTTGCCACTACTGGTTCGAAGATGACGGGCAGAGCAATGCTCGCTGCAATCGCCTGGCGCAGCGGTCCCGAGGAGAAGATCGCCGGTTCCTGCGCATAAAAGTCCGAGGCAACTATTTTCAGCGGGATGTCTAGTTGGGCAAAGTCTTGTGCAATGCATGTTGGCAAGATGATGTCGAGCAACATGTTGGGCGCGAGAAGGGCCGATCCAATCGAAAGTGGGTTCCAAATCCGCCTTTCAGCTCTGACGCGGGCGGCGAAGAGGTCGCGTACCAGGTCGAAGCGCTTTTTTAGAACCTCTGAGGCGTGAGCACGTATCTCTTTTCCCGACAGGCCGGAGGCATAAGCCGCGCCAAAGATCGCACCAATAGAAACGCCCGCGATGCTCTTTGGACGCAAGCCCATCTCGTCCAAGGCTTCCAGGATGACGATGTGCGCGAGGCCGCGAGCGCCGCCCCCGCCGAGTGCGACCGCAATTGTCGGCTGGCGCCCCCGCAGCGTA
Source organism: Hyphomicrobium sp. (assembly GCA_030598645.1). The sequence continues at coordinate 20,199 of JAUVPN010000004.1, forward strand.
TTATTTTCCATTGCCGGTATCGGGGAGACCGTTTTCTTGGCCATGCAGCTGTTAAGCCTTTCACAGGACAACGTTAGAAATTGCGCGATGACACTTTAGCCTCCAATATTAATCGGCCCTTTCGCGGGCAATTGCGCGCCAGCCAATGTCCGTGCGGGAAAACCCTCCGGGCCAATCGATCTGAGCGATGGCCGCGTACGCGCGTGCTTGTGCTTCTTCGACCGTTTTCCCGCGTGCGGTGACGCTGAGAACGCGGCCGCCGTTGGCCAGAAGCTCATTGCCGTCGCGCTTGGTTCCAGCGTGGAAGATCTCAACGTCACTATCATTTGCGGCCTCAGCTAGACCCTTGATCTGCGTCCCGATTTGCGGCGTTCCAGGATAACCGTTGGCGGCCATGACGACGGTTAGCGCCGCATCATCGTGCCACCGCAGATCGAACGAATTGAGCACGCCGTCTGTTGTGGCGATAAGGGCCGACAGAAGGTCGGATTTTAGCCGCATCACCAGGACTTGCATCTCGGGATCGCCAAATCGAACGTTGTACTCGATCAGTTTCGGACCTGCCGGCGTGATCATGAGACCGGCGTAGAGTACACCCTTGAATGGCGTGCCGCGCTTCTCCATAGCTGCGACAGTGGGGTGGATGATCTCGTCCATGGTCCGTGTGATCAAATCGGCGGTCATCACAGGTGCTGGTGAATAAGCGCCCATGCCGCCAGTGTTCGGTCCGCTATCACCGTCGCCCACGCGCTTATGGTCCTGGGCCGCCGCGAGCGCTATCGCAGCTTTGCCGTCGACAAGGGCGAAGACGCTTGCCTCTTCACCATGCAAAAATTCCTCAATCACAACCTCTTCACCGGCCTTGCCAAAGGCCCCTGAAAAGCAGGCATCGATTGCTGCTTCGGCGTCGGCACAAGTCTCGGCAATGACGACGCCTTTGCCGGCCGCAAGACCGTCGGCTTTCACTACGATGGGCAATGGCTTTCCCTGGAGATATGCCTTGGCCGCGCATGGATCGGCGAAACGTCCGTATGAGCCAGTTGGGATATTGAATTCGCGGCACAGATCTTTCGTGAAGGCTTTGGAGCCTTCCAGTTGAGCGGCCGCCTTCGTGGGCCCGAAGCACTTGATGCCGGCTGTGATCAAATCATCCACAATTCCAGCGACAAGCGGCGCCTCAGGACCAATGATCACAAAGTCGACGTTGTTCTGCTTGCAGAATTGGATAACGGCCCGATGATCTGCAACGGGGAGCGCGACACATTCGGCGATATCCGAGATGCCGCCATTGCCGGGCGCGCAATAGAGCTTAGATAGCAGCGGGCTAGCGTTGATCGCCCAGGCGAGCGCATGCTCGCGTCCGCCGGAACCGATGAGGAGGACGTTCATTGGTTAGTGGCTCTCACACTCGTTAGGATTTGAAACGCGCTACGAGCAATTAGAAGATGGTCTGATGTATCATTGAATCGGCAGGCAACAAACGGGCAACCAGCAGTGAACCAACGTGCCCCAAAGATGCAGCTCGGTGCCAACGTAGCCGAGTATACCGTCTCGGAGCTTTCTAGCGAAATAAAGCGTGCCCTGGAACAGGGTTTCGGACACGTGCGTCTACGCGGTGAAATATCAGGCTATCGCGGTCCGCACGCCTCCGGACACTGCTACTTCGCCTTGAAAGACGACAAGGCCAAGATAGAAGCAGTCATTTGGAAGGGTGTGTTTCAGCGATTCAAAGTGAAGCCCGAAGAAGGCATGGAGGTCCTCGCCCAGGGACGCATCACCACCTATCCTGGTTCCTCCAAATATCAAATCGTGATCGAGAGCTTGGAGCCAGCTGGCCTCGGTGCGCTGATGACGCTCTTAGAGGCGCGTAAAAAGAAGCTTGCCGCCGAAGGTCTATTTGATGATGAACGAAAAAGGCTGCGGCCATTCCTGCCAGGTGTCGTCGGTATCATTACGTCGCCGACGGGCGCGGTCATCCGCGATATACTGCACGGCTTCGATGAGCGCTTCCCCACGCGCGTTCTTGTTTGGCCGGTACGTGTGCAAGGCCAAAGTTGCGCAGCCGAGGTGGCTGAGGCCATCCGTGGCTTCAATGCTATTGCGCCGAAAGGTGTAATTGCGCGACCAGATCTCCTAATCGTGGCCCGCGGCGGCGGCAGCCTTGAGGACCTTTGGGGCTTCAATGAAGAGATCGTGGTGCGTGCCGTTGCGGAGAGCAGCATACCCCTGATCTCGGCAGTTGGTCATGAAACGGACTGGACACTAATCGATCTTGTTGCCGACGCGCGTGCGCCCACGCCTACTAAGGCGGCCGAATGGGCCGTGCCCAAGTACGCGGACCTAGCCGAAGGCACAGCAAAGCTTGGTCTGAGGCTTGCAACGGCCGCGCGCCGTGTCTTGGAAAGTGCACGTACTCATCTCAAGGCGGCCGCGCGCGGCTTGCCGCGCTTCGAGGATTTGGTTGCATTGCCGCGCCAGCGCTTCGACGCGGTGGACAAGCGCCTGGATCTGGCATTGCTTGCAAACACGCGTGCGCATCACATGCGCCATGTGCGTATCAGCTTGCGTCTAAACCCACGTCTGCTCGCCGTTCGATTTGGACGCGCCCGCGATCGTCTCGACGCGTTCGCACGCAGGAACCTTGACGCATTGTCGCTCAGTGCTGCTGCTCGTCGCGCGCGGTTCGAACGGGTTTCCGGCCGCATTCAGTCGGAGGCGGTGCGACAGCGCATTGCTTATGGCAGTGAACGGCTGAACGCCTTGGAAGCGCGCTCCATCCAAGGTTTGCGCAATCGCATCTCATTGGGTCGCGGGCAACTCGATGCCTGCGCTAATTTGCTCACGTCACTAAGCTATCAGGGCGTGCTGGA
>JAUVPN010000137.1 GCA_030598645.1 Hyphomicrobium sp.
CAAGATCTGCGATCAGCCCCTGGAACTCCGCCGGATCCTCACCCTCAAGAAGCAAACGTGAGCTGAAAAGACCGTGCTGAGTGGCGTTTTGACAGGCAACCGCTTGGCCGTTCTTGCTCTTCGGGCCGGTGCTATTTTTCGCATTCTCGCGGTTGGCTGCGAGTTGTCGCTCTGAGACTCCCATTGCTTCCCCCAAAAGCAAATCATTTGCGAGAGTCTAGGCAAATTGATTGTCGTCGTCAGCTGTGCGGGGATACACACGTTTCAGTGATTGACACCGACGCGCAGGCGTCATCCATGTGTTCCAAGACTGCTGAGCATCAGGGTCCCTAAGAGATCCTGACCACTAGTGTTCGAGCCCGCTTCTGGCCGGCGGTCACCATTCGTTTGCCAGTGAGTTCGCGATGGGACATGTCAGGCTAAAGACATTTCCGAAAGGCCGATCTTGGAACCAAGTCGTCGAATTGCTCGACGAAGGTGCATCCGCCGCCGAAATTGCGGCAGCATCGGCACGAGCCGCGAACGGTGAGCTTAGCAAGGCTGAGTCCGACCCAGCGCTCAGGCACGCGGTGTGGTTGCTGAGCCAGCTTCCAGCGGCTGCTCGGAGCGCAAATTACGTCGGCGCACTGAATTCACTTGGCCTTCATGCCAGCGCTGCGCCGTCTCTCATGGGCCTATTGGCCGCTTTCGAACAGGCGGTCGACAGCGAGGCCCGCAAAAGAGGTGGGAGAACCGACCTCGGCGAGATGGCGCAGCTTGCCGCTGCCGCAAGCCTGACTCGTGGCATCGCGCCCGATCTTCCTTCCATGTTCGAGACGACTGCCACCGACGTGCAATCAGCGATTGGCAAGCTCGGGTCCCGAGATCGGTTCGCGCATCTTTCGCGCAGCTTCTTTGCCGAGCTCATTAAGCGCAGCCTGGAGTACTACCTCAGTCGCGCATACGCCAATCACGTCGGCCCGGGTGAGGCATTCGCATCGATTGACGAGCAGGCGGAATTTCGCCGCGAGCTCGACCTCCACTGCCATGAGACGGCGCTGATCGTCGAGCGCTATGCGGCGGAATGGTATCAGAAGGCCAATTTTGAAGGCGGCATCGCGCCGGCGAATGCGGAAGATTTTGCCCGGACGGCGTTTCGCAAGATCCGCAGCGAGTTGAGTCATCGGGGCCAATCCGATGGCTGAGTGGACCTACTTCTGCGGCACGGATCCTCCGAAGAGAATGCCGAAGAATGGTAAGCTTCTACAAAACTTCGGCGACCGCCCGAATGTGAAAATCGAGCCCCTTGCCATCAGCACAGCGCTCGTAAGTGCAGTCCCAGACCGCCTCCTCGACCTAATGGATATTGCGTCTTATGTGTTCGCTGCTGATCGATTAACGACGCGGGGTGGTCCTTCTGGCCGCCGAATGGGCTCGGATTGGTACAGGGCGATGCATTGTCGCATTGCTGTGCGCGAACCAGCTCACTGGCAATCCCGGGAGTTGGTGCAGGCCCTTAAGGACTTGCTGGGCTTCATGTCAGGCGACGAATTCAGTTTCGAGTTCGAAAAGTCAGAGCAACCTGCGGACGTGCAAGGCTACCTCAATTTCGGCAACGATGACCTCGACGCCCGTCCGACAGCACCGATGATCCTGTTCTCAGGGGGGCTTGATTCCCTCGCCGGCGCCCTTGAGGAGTTGTGCGGAACGCAACATCGTGTGGTTTTGATCACCCATCGATCATCGCCAATTATGACTGGCTGCCAGGACGAGCTAGTCGAAAAGCTGAGAAGAAATTTCCCGGGGCGCATTCTTTATATTCCAGTTCGCATGAATTTGCCTGGTGGCCCAAAAAAAACAGAATCCAGCCAGCGTACGAGAACATTCTTGTTCTCAGCTATTGCCGGTTCGGTGGCTTCCTTACTTAGCGCGCCAGGTATTCGCTTCTACGAAAATGGGATTATGGGCCTAAACTTGCCTATCTCGCAGCAAGTAGTCGGCACGGCAGCAACACGCTCCACACACCCACGAACGCTGAGCGAGATGAGTGTCTTTCTTGGGCAGGCTCTAGGCCAACCTTGCTTCGTTGATAACCCTTTTGTGCAGAAAACAAAGTCGGAGGTTCTTAAGCTCATCAACGAAAAAGGTCTGGCAGATCTGATTGCATCCACAATCAGTTGCACCAGAGTTCGACCGCGGGTGAAAAACAAGACACACTGTGGCGCCTGTGTTCAATGCCTACATCGGCGCTTTGCCACGCTCGCCGCCAAACTTGCAGCGCATGACCCCCCAGAGCGCTATGCTCTCGACTTGTTCACGTCTGAGCGAGACGCTGGACACGACCGTACGATGGCCATCGAGTTCGTCCGAAGTGCACGCGAGTATCTTCATCTGACAGATGAGGGCTTCGTCTCCATGTTTTCGGGAGAGCTGTCGCGCTTAGTCAACGTCTCAGCCGAAGCACCTGGCGATGACTACTTGCGTGCCATGTTCGACCTTCATCGACGACACGGAGAACAGGTCGCAAGCGTCCTCAAAGGGGCGATCGACGAGCACAAGGACAAGTTGTCGAGGGGAACGCTTCCGCCGGGCTGCCTTCTGAGCTGCGTCCTTGGCGCTCAAGGGGAGATTGCGGAATGGCTCACGATAGATCAGCAGGTTCCTCCCCCTCAGATTTCTCTCGATGCCTCAGACGTCGTGCTTGCAATCGATCAAGAGCAGAAACAGCTCCGCATCGAGGGAATGCCGCCGATAAATATTGCACGCGGTTTCGAGATTATGCTGCTTCTTGCCAAACAGCATGAGTCCGACACCAGGTGCAAACGGATTCCTGTAAACTTCTCATTCGTTCCCTCCGCACGGCTCGAAGAGCAGTTGGGAATTTCGAATTACGCATTGCGCCGCCGCATCGAGAGACTACGTCGCAAGATTACCGCGGCCTTCCTTGGCTACTTGGGCCAACAAGCTGACCCTCAGCTAATCATCGAAAGCAGCCAATGGCAGGGCTACCGCCTGAACCCGCGAATTCGGCTCGTTGCATTGGGTGAGCTGAAAAAACCAGACCGTCACAACTTGCATTGAAAACGTCACGACTCTTATGGCCCAGACAATCTTTTCAATGGGTTGCCAGTAAAATGCGTCACTACTTTTTCTAGCCCCGTGCATGGCTTTTGCGACTCGATGTTTGCCAAAATCGACGCCTGTAGCGTGAGGCGAGCATGAGTGCACAGCGTAAGAGACGGCCGCGTCGGGGTCGGCGGCATGACAACAAAGGTCGAAGCGTCGGCGTGGCGCGCTTCGTCAAACTCGATCACTGGTTTCTCAAGACACCCGCCTGGCAGTCGCTACCGCCCGCGCCGCGTGCGCTCTACGTTGCGTTGGCCGAGCGCTACAACGGCTACAACAACGGTGAGATCTCGATGTCGGTGCGCGAGGCGGCAGGGCTCCTCCATGTCGCCAAGGATACGGCGACGAAGGCGTTCCGAGAACTGGAAAACAAAGGCTTCATTAAGTGCAAGAAGTGCGGAAGCTTCAACTACACACTTCGGCACGCCTCAACATGGACTCTTACAGAGCACCCCTTGCCTGGTGAATTTGCCACGAAAGAATTCGCCAGCTGGCGGCCTGTAAATTTAGAACCCGATCCCAACTCAGAGACGCGATGTCCCAGAATAGGGACACCGAGCAATAACAATCATCCAATTCGGCTTCTCAGTGTCCCTAATTTGGGACAATCACCCCTGTTCTGCACAGGCCCGCGGTCCCAATCTGCGGCACACATATAATCTACCATGAGGGGAGGGACGACCGATGACGACAGAAGTGAGACGCAGGTCACAATGAAACACAGTCGACAGTTGGATTCCGCCCTGTGGGACGCGCGGAGACCCCAATATCGCAGCGCAGGCCCACAGGGCGGGTAACGCGCTTAACCAGTTGAGCTTCTCAATGACGATCAACCAGCGACGGTCAGATGTTGCAAACCAAGAGATGCGTGCGTGAAAGGAAAGATTACGGAAAAAAGCTTCATAAGTCTCTTGCTACTGGATTGGCTCATGAAGGCTGCACAGCTTCCCGGAAAGTCCTTGCACGTTGCCGTCGCGCTTTGGGCCATTGGGGAATTGCAGAATTCGCACGTGGTCATGTTGTCCAACAGTACAAGCCTGCGCTTTGGCCTTGATCGCAATGCCAAATACCGCGCGCTGGCCTGGCTTGAGGAGGCAGGTCTCGTTTCGGTCGAACGAAGAATTGGTCGCGCGCCTCTCGTGACAATCCTGGAATGCAGGAGTGCGCCATGAACCGGTCAAGCTGGCGACGATCAGAGCTTCAGCCGCGTGTTGTGCGGTTCCGCGACGCGCCCGCCTATCTGGGCATGGACCGCAACCGGTTTAATACCGAGGTGCGCCCCTTTCTGACAGAGGTACCTATTGGCGCACAGGGAATTGGCTTTGATCGCCTTGAACTCGATGCCTGGTTTGAGGACTATAAGTCCCGCAACGGGCGTCCCGCTCAGAAAGGAGAGAACACATGGGACGCAAACGCATACCCGGTCTCATTCAGCGGGCCGGGATCTGGCACATCGACAAGCGCATCTTCGGGCGGCGAATTTGCCAAAGCACTGGCACAGCTTGCAACGAAGAAGCAGAAAGATACTTCGCACGACTGATGGAAGAGATCCGCCAAGCTCAAATCTATGGCGTGAGGCCTGCGCGCACGTTCGAGCAGGCAGCGGCGAAGTTTGTGCACGAAAATCAGCACAAGCGGAGCCTGGCTAGTGACATTGTGCAACTAAAGCTGTTGATGCCTCGGCTTGGCCCTCTGCAATTGGATAAGATCCATATGGGTGTTCTTGAGCCCTGGATTGCCGCCCGGCAGAGTAAGGGACGATCGGCGGCCACGATCAACCATGGCTTGAAGATTGTCCGGCGGATTCTCAATTTGGCGGCGTCCGAGTGGGTCGATGATCACGGTCTTACCTGGTTATTAGCCCCTCCGAAGATCAAGCTGCTGCGCAATGCCGGACAGAGGACGCCCTATCCTCTCAGCTGGGCTGAGCAGCGGCGGTTCTTCCAGGAGTTGCCTGAATACTTGGCCCAGTTGGCCCTGTTCGCAGTCAACACGGGGTGTCGTGATGGTGAAGTATGCCGACTACGGTGGGATTGTGAGGTTGAGGTGCCGCAACTCGGCACATCGGTCTTTATCATTCCCGGCGCACATGTGAAGAACGGGGACGATCGCTTGGTCGTGCTTAATCGCATCGCACGTTCCGTCGTCAACGCTCGGCGCGGCATAAACGCCGTCTACGTCTTCACGTGCGACGGTCGGCCGCTTTACCGGATGCTTACGTCGGGATGGATCCGTGCGCGTAATCGCGCCGGTCTTCCTCACGTGAGAATCCATGACCTCAAGCACACGTTTGGTCGCCGATTGAGGGCGGCGGACGTGAGCTTTGAGGATCGTCAAGATCTGCTCGGGCATCGCTCCGGTCGGATCACCACGCACTACTCGGCTGCCGAACTCGAAAGGCTCTTAGAGGCAGTCAATCGCATTTGCGATGACAATCGTGGCCGGCCTGAGCTTGTGGTGTTGCGCGGGTCCTTATCATTAGGGTCCCGCAAAACTCCCGCAAGCGCGTAGCTAGTGTTGTCGCGTCTGAACTAAGGTTTTGAAATCAATGGTGCCCAGGGGCGGAATCGAACCACCGACACCGTGATTTTCAGTCACGTGCTCTACCGACTGAGCTACCTGGGCTTGAACTCTAGCTCTCTTAGCGCCGCGCCAAAGCTCGGCCCTTATAGAGATGCCCCCTACCCCTGTCTAGAGTTAGCCTCACCTGCTGAACAGCACCGCCAAAACCAGGCCTAATCGTCCGCCTTCCCGTTGTCATCGGCGGGCGCGCCAGATGCGCGCTTGGCCGACGCATCCTCCCCGTCCTCATCCGCGTCCGCCTGGCCGCCGGGTATCGCATAAGTGCCGCGCAGCCACCGCGACAGATCAACATCGCGGCATCGCTGCGAACAAAACGGCCGGTAAGCCACCTCGGTGGGCGCACCACAAATGGGGCAGCGGCCACGGCCGGTGGTGCTTGCGGTTGGTGGATCCTTGCTCGCCATACGCCTCTACCGTAGCAGATACTCAACTGGCATCGAGCTCTGCTGCTCGCACCCAGTTGAAGTGAATAGGGAAGCCCTCGCTCACCAGCATTCCAACAGTCTCTGTCAGCGGCAGTCCGACAACGCTGGTGTATGAGCCGACGATCTTTTGTACGAAGCATCCAGCAAGCCCCTGGATCGCATAGCCGCCAGCCTTCCCGCGCCACTCTCTGGAGGCGATGTAAGCTTCGATCTCCTCACGCGATAGATGTTTGAACCGCACGCGCGTATCCACGATCTTCTGGCGCATGCGGTCGTCTGGCGTGATCAGGCATATGCTGGTTAGAACGCGGTGCGCGCGTCCCGACAACAACTGCAGACAGTGCGCGGCCTCCTCCAAGTTCGCCGGCTTCATAAGGATGCGCCGACCCACGGCCACCACCGTGTCGGCGCCCAGAACGTAAGCGGACGCGATGTCCTTGTCATTGGCGATCTGGTCGCGCGCGGCCTCCGCCTTGGCACGCGCTAAGCGAGATACGTACCCCCGCGGCATCTCAGCCCGGCGGGCGCCCTCATCAATCGTAGCGGGCCGCAGCGCGTCGGGTTCGACACCGACCTGAGAAAGTAGCATCAGCCGGCGCGGGCTAGCGCTCGCCAAGACGAGCGTGGGCCGCGCTGCCCCCTCCTTCTGTCCAGCATGCGTCCGAGCGAGCTCGCGGCGCAGGGTTTCCCGGCGCGGTCTATCGGTGCGGCTGAACGCGGTAAAGAAGCTGGCCTTGGCGGTCATGGAAACATCACCTGGACGTGAGAGATGGGCGCAAGTCCATCACAATACCGAATGAGACAGAGGTGTGCGCCCTATCTGGGGACAAGGTCCGCGGGCAGGCGGCAACCTTAACGATTTGTGAGAGGCTAGGGCGGCATTGATGTGGCCGATGCCGCTGCCTCGACGCGATTTCGAGACTTTTTATGGCAGTAGACGCGGCGAACTTGTCCATAGACAATGCAAAGGCCGCCCTCGAAAAGCAAGAGGCCAATCCATCGTTGCTATATGGGGGCGTTTTCGGGCTAAATCGTCCATGCAAGCACGCTGACAGGATCTGCCATGATAGCCAAGGCCGCCATCGTCGAATTACTCGGCAACACCCAGCTTTTTGGCTCGCTTGAAGAGGCTGATGAGCTCGCGGTGGCCAACGAGATGCGCGAGGTCACCTTCGCGACAAACCAAGTCATTTTCGCCCGCGGCGATGTGGGCCGCGAGATATA
>JAUVPN010000220.1 GCA_030598645.1 Hyphomicrobium sp.
ACGAGTTCCCACCACATCCCCTTCACGATCAGCCAGATCACTGGGAAGATCGCAGCAAGCCAATGAAACCGCTCTTTGATGAAGACGTGTCGTGCCGCGCGCTCCAATGGATCGGCCGGCGGATTCGGCGGCTCGTGCACCGTATAGACGACCACGCGACTGCATCCTCCGATAGAACTAACAATGCGCTTAACCGGCAAGTGTACCCTTGGTGGAGGGTACTCGCCCGGCCTGGCGCGGGTCGGGTGCGACCGCGCTCCTCAATGCGCGCGCTAAGCCCTTATAGCAAGTCTCGGCAATGTGGTGGTTGTTCTCACCATAGAGGTTTTCCACGTGCAGCGTGATGCCCGCGTTCTGCGCGAAGGCCTGGAACCATTCACGAAAAAGCTCTGTGTCCATTTCGCCGACCTTGGGCTTGGAGAATTCCACCTTCCATACGAGGTAAGGGCGGCCGGAGACATCGATCGCGACGCGCGTCAAGGTGTCATCCATAGGCAGATGGACGTTGGCGTACCGAGCGATGCCCTTCTTTTCTCCAAGCGCTTTGGCAATCGCCTGCCCCAGCACGATGCCTGTGTCCTCGGCGGTGTGATGGAAATCGATATGTAAGTCACCCGTGGCTATCAGAGTAATATCGATCATTGAATGCCGAGCCAGCTGTTCCAACATATGATCAAGAAAACCGATGCCGGTTTTCACATCAAAGGCCCCTGAGCCGTCCAGATCAACGGTTGCCGCGATCTGCGTCTCCTTGGTCTTGCGCGCGATGGTGGCTTGTCGCTTCAAAGGACCCTCTCGGTCATTGCTTGCTTCACCAAACCTGAGCGTTTATCAGCTTGAGTTCTGTCCCAGCAGAGTCGCTCAGATATCGAGTGCGCTCTCCACGTAGATGCAAATGCAATGCAAACGCCTGCCTCCAGTCCAGCTGAGCCCGATTCCTGGCACGGGACAACTATACTGACTATTCGTAAAGATGGTCGTGTCGTCATTGCCGGTGACGGCCAAGTTAGCATTGGCGCGACCATCATCAAAACTAATGCCCGCAAAGTGCGCACGCTCGGTAAGGGCGACGTCATCGGCGGTTTCGCTGGCGCTACAGCCGACGCCTTTGCCCTGTTTGAGCGGCTGGAGACCAAGATTGAGCAATATCCGGGCCAGCTTACCCGCGCCTGCGTGGAGCTGGCAAAGGATTGGCGCACAGACCGGTATCTACGCCGTCTTGAGGCAATGATGATTGTGGCTGATCGTGAAACGACGCTGGTCTTGACCGGCACCGGCGATGTGCTTGAGCCTGAGGACAATGTTATGGGCATCGGCTCAGGCGGCAATTACGCGTTAGCGGCCGCGCGCGCCTTGCGGGACCAGCCGCTGGAGGCAGAGGCGATTGCACGCAAGGCGATGGCGATTGCTGCCGATATCTGCGTTTACACCAACACGAATCTTGTCCTCGAAAGCCTGCCGTCAAGTCGGTAGCAGCTTGGCAAGCAACTGAGCGACCGCTACATAGCCTGGTTCTACATGTCGTTAATAGGCTTTCTCGAAGTCGCTGCCGCGATGTCTTTAGATACACGGATGGATACAGCCAAATTGTCCCAACAATTTCGTTCTTCGGAATCGGGATCGCTAGTTTCTACTTTCTCCACCGGTTGCTGGACGGTATTTCCTCGAGCACTGTACGCTATATTGACAAGGATTGGCGTCGCGGGTGCAGCGATACTCGGCATCTACGCGTATGGCGAGGTCGCGACGCTTGTTTGCGTCCCGCTGCTGATCGGTCTCGCTGGCTGCATCGTCGGCCTGAAATTAGCTTCTGCGCATTGAGGCTCAACTTTTTATGACCCACTTTTCCCCCCGCGAGATTGTCTCCGAGCTCGACCGTTTTATCGTTGGCCAGAACGACGCCAAGCGCGCCGTGGCTATCGCTCTGCGCAACCGGTGGCGCCGCCAGCAGCTTAAGGGAGACATTAAAGAAGAGGTCCTGCCTAAGAACATCCTGATGATCGGTCCAACGGGTGTCGGCAAGACGGAAATATCGCGCCGGCTCGCAAAACTCGCAGGTGCGCCTTTCATAAAGGTGGAGGCGACCAAGTTCACCGAGGTCGGCTACGTCGGTCGAGACGTGGAAAGTATCGTGCGTGATCTGCTAGAGGTCGCTATGGGGCTAGTTAAGGATGCTCGGCGAAAGGAGGTTCGCGCCAAGGCTGAGAAAAGCGCCGAGGAGCGTGTACTTGATGCGCTGGTCGGCCCGGGCGCGGCTGAGACAACGCGGGAGAGCTTCCGCAAGCGGCTGCGGGACGGAGAGCTGAACGACAAGGAGATTGAAATCCAGGTGTCGGATGCTGGCCCTGGCCTGCCGATGCTTGAGATTCCCGGCGCACCAGGTGCGTCGATGGGGGCCGTCAACATAGGCGATATCCTGGGCAAAGCGCTGGGCCAGCGCACTAAGCCGCGTCGGGTTACGGTAGCCGACAGTTACGACGTGCTGATTGCGGAAGAAAGCGACAAACTGATCGATACGGACGTGATCGTGACTGACGCTATCGACGCGGTCGAGAACAACGGCATCGTTTTCTTGGACGAGATCGACAAAATTTGCTCGCGGGCGGAGGTCGGCCGTGCGGGGGGCGATGTGTCACGTGAAGGAGTGCAGCGCGATTTGCTGCCGCTTATCGAAGGCACGACAATTTCAACCAAGTACGGGCCGGTTAGAACGGATCACGTGCTGTTCATCGCCTCGGGCGCCTTTCACGTGGCAAAGCCAGCCGACCTTCTGCCTGAGCTGCAGGGCCGGCTCCCCATTCGCGTGGAGCTGAAACCGCTGTCACGTGAGGACGTCCGACGCATCCTGACTGAACCTGAAGCAAGCTTGATCAAACAGTATGTGGCGCTGATGGCGACGGAGAATGTAGTGCTCACCTTCACCGACGATGCAGTCGACGCGCTCGCAGATACCGCAGTGCAAGTCAATTCGTCGGTCGAAGACATTGGTGCTCGCCGTCTACAAACCGTGATGGAGCGTGTGCTCGATGAGATTTCGTACGACGCATCCGACCGCGGTGGTCAGTCGATCACCATCGATGCGGACTACGTAACCTCGCGTCTTGGTGATCTTGCGAAGAACGCAGACCTTTCGAAGTTCATCCTCTAAGACGCGCCTAAGAGTTCAGGTGTGCAGCGCAAACCAGCGGCACAAGTTGCAGTGCATCAATTCTTTCCACTTATCTCTTAACTCATCGCAGCGGAATGTTGTTCCAGCTGTCACGTAAATTTTGTATAAGCATTGTTGTAAGTGGTTGGTAGTTGCCGCGAGCGTTTGTCTTTAGTGGAGAGCGTTGAAAGTTGCCTTCGCGTCCGCTTTTAGCAGCGCTGCCATCTGCTAGGAGGTGACGCAATGGCATGCCCCACGATCAAGGTCCGAGGCAAGAGTGTCATTCTGCTCAGCGGATTTCGTGATGTGCTTAGGGATACCAAGAGTGTCCGTGTCATCAAATCTGATGATATTAAATCGGCTGAGGCATTGAGTACCTCTGCTAAGCGTAATCCTGACGCCGTAGCATTCGGCTACGTGGCCGGACGCTGGGTTCCCGCCGCCTGAGACCGATTGCGCAAGTCCTTCTGCTTTGCTGAAAATTGATTTTGCCTCGGTTGTCTTTTGGCGCGCCGGAGAGCTTGGTTGAGCGCAAACTGAATTGACTTTGGTTCGTGCGCGCGCTTTTTCTCCATATCTTCTGCTCGTTTAGCCTGGAAAGTGGACGGCATTTGATATGCCCAACGGCTTTGGCTGCCTTTTAGACGATGACAAGAAGCGCTAGATAGGAATGCTGTCAAATCCGTGCAGGCTCACATGGCTCACGCTATCGATACTAAATGGACCCCTATCCCCGACTCCGCGGGCCAATCGCCGTCAAAGTTCTCTCTCGCCGGGCTTAGCCGCGATGATCTGCGTGCGGAACTCACCCATATTGGTGTGTCCGAGAAGCAGGTTCGTATGCGCGTTGGCCAGCTCTGGAGCTGGATCTACGTACGTGGGGCTGTTGGATTTGATGTCATGACTGACCTCTCTAAAGAGCTGCGCGACGTATTGTCCGGCCACTACACGTTGGAACGGCCAGAGATTGTTACCGAGCAAGTTTCCGTCGACGGTACACGCAAATGGCTTCTGCGGCTGCCGAAACGGGGTGCGGAGGCGCGGCCCCCGGAAATCGAGACGGTCTACATACCTGAAGCTGGCCGCGGCACTCTTTGCATATCAAGCCAAGTCGGTTGCACCCTGGCTTGCACGTTCTGCCACACGGGCAAACAGCGCCTGGTACGGAACCTGACGGCCCAGGAGATCGTCGGCCAGATCCTACTGGCGCGCGATCAAATCGGCGACTGGCCGGGCGCAAAGTTACCCGATGCCGGACACCTCTTGCCCAACACCGAGCGCAAGATAACCAACATCGTGCTGATGGGAATGGGTGAGCCACTCTACAACTTCGATCATGTCAAAGAGGCTATGAACATCGCCGCTGACGGTGAGGGGCTTTCGGTATCCAAGCGGCGCATCACGCTGTCTACGTCAGGCATTGTGCCGGAGATTGGCCGGTGGGGTGCGGAGGCCGGTACCATGCTTGCAATCTCGCTGCATGCAACAAACGATGCCCTGCGCGACGAACTCGTACCCATTAACCGCAAATATCCTATTGCTGAGTTGCTCAACGCCTGCCGTAACTATCCTGGCCTGTCGAACGCCAAAAGGATCACGTTTGAGTACGTGATGCTAAATGCCGTTAACGATAGTCTCGCCGAGGCGCGCGAACTGGTGCGGTTGCTGGCCGGTATCCCAGCTAAGATC
>JAUVPN010000204.1 GCA_030598645.1 Hyphomicrobium sp.
CGGCGCGCTATGACCCTGACATCGCTTATGCCATCGTCAAACCTGCGGCCGTACTCGATATAGCAAGCGAATGCGCGGTTGTTGGCGTCGCACACGTACTGCTCGATTGGGCACTTCCATTCCTCAGCGTGAGCAGGCGAAATTAATGCCATCATTACAAGCGCGCCTGCGAATAGCTTTCTAGCCATCTCCGGTCGCCAGTTTTCGCGATCTTCTTTTCTCACTCCGACTTCACTCCACAACATCACACTTCGATCCGTCGCATGGCCTCTAACTATTTTGGAGGAGGAGCTTACGGATCCGAGCGGCGAGCGCGACGCAATCGGACATGACGATCGGGAGGGGCTCGGAGTAGTCAATCTTGCATTTTGGCCAATTCTATAGTGCGAGCCAAATCAATCTCAGAACGGGATTTCGTTGTCGAGCACCTTGTCGAAGCCGGTCTTGTCCTTATTTGGCGCGGCATTCTGCGGCGAGTCGAGCCGCTTGGGCTCACGTCGGCGCGGCAGCTTGGGCTGCGCATACTGCAACCCTTTAGCAATACCGAGCGCGCCAAAGACCTATTTCTTAGCCTTTAACGCCTTACCCGACTTGATGGCCTTTATAGCCTCCACGGCATCAAATCCAAGAATTTCCGACAGCTCTAAGAATTCGACCACATCGACGCGGCGCTGGCCACTCTCGAGCCTCGCGACGAAGGACTGATACTGCCCGAGGCGGCCAGCCAGCTCGGCTTGAGTCATGCCGGCCGCCTCCCGCCGCTTGATCAATAGATCGATCAGCGACTTGTGGCGTCGCGAACTCAGCGTCTTTCCCACTGAAAACCCCACCTACCCGTCACAATGGCACCTTCGCCTAATCTGAATTTTAGATTATCTTAAATTTAGATCAGCGGCGTTGGGGGGATGATGGAACTGTTTTGGAAAATCGCATTCTGGCTCGCCATTGCGGCCGCGCTCTGTCCCGTCTGGTGGGCACTGCTTTGGACGATCTGGCAAGGCGTCGTTCGCCCACGCATGATTCCTCAAGCCGAGATCGATACGCTTGCCCGGCAGATGATTGCCAAGCATGGCCGCCAAGCAGCGTGCGCTGCTTTCGTCCATGAGGATAGAGCCTGGCGCTATTCAGATACCTTCGAGCAGGCCAAATGGCGGCGGGTGCGGGACATTTATAACGCCTGGCTCATCACCAGCGTATATCGCCATTGTAGTAAGGCACGCGGATACGCACGCGGCGGCGTTTGGTGTCGACATCGACCTTTGTGTAGGGCGCTCGCACCTTAACGCGATTTTCGTTGTCGCCACCGGTTTCGACGCGGGTGGTTGGAACGTCGACGATGGTCTCGCCATTTCTGTGCTCCACATAGTCGCCTGCATCCGCAAGGGCCGCGGGCGGATCGGGCTCCGCTGGCGGCGGCGTTTCAGAGGCAGGTTCCGTCGCCGTATCGCCGGCTGGGGGCGCTGGCTTAGCGGATGGAGTGGGCGGAGCCGCCTCCGTTGGCGCCAGTTCCGTCTCAACAGCAGCTGCCATCACCGTATCGCCAACTGACGACGCAGATTTAGCGAGTGGAGTGGGCGGAGCCGCCTCCGTTGGCGCCGGGGCCGTCTCAACGGCAGGTGCCATCGCCGTTTGGAACTTAGGATCTATGTAGATGCGCGATACAAACCAACCGATGCCAGCAAGTACCAAAATGTAGATGATTACTCGGACTGGCGTATTCATCGGACTAGTACCCCAACTCGGTGAACGAAGCGCAGCAGCATATGCCTTTCTAACCGCTTGGACAATCCAAGCGACAACCGCGAAGAATGTTTAGACGCCCAGCACGGCCTCTCACACGTTGGGCAAGTGCCCTCGGGCTGCGAGAAAGCCCCGCTGCGTTGAGGTCTGCATATCCCCACCTAGAAACAAGCGTTTGCGCACAATCGGTGCCTCTCGCCTTAAGCTAGCCGCACCTCAATGCCGCGGTCTTGATGACGACAATCGAAAACCGGGAGATTTCCGGACAGATTTCCCACTAAGAACAGCATGGAACTCCCGGCGCATCGCATCAAGGCACCGAGTGCGCGGAAGTTATGTGAGAGACCGTAGTTGATGTGCGCGCTCGATATCGGCTTTATCTTGTCGCGCCGCAGAAGCGCACAATGGTCCGGACCCGAGAAATGTCCGCTAAGTGCCATAAGCGGATATGCAGTCGAGAGCGCGACCGACCAATGATCCGCAGGCCCGATGCAGAAACGTGCATAGTTCAAATGAAACGAGCGATGGCTAACATCAGGGCATTGAACCAAAGTTCGATACGCTGAAAGGTGTGCTCCGAATAATCTTGCCCTTGCCGCAACTTTCTATGTCGGATCGGTTGGTACACAGGACGCGGCGTTCGACATGGCGAAGGACAATCGAAATGAAACGCGCTTTGTTGGCCACGCTCGCCCCCGTCCTGGTGGCAATCCCTGCTCTGGCGCAGGAATTCACGGTCCAGGAGAAAGATGCGGCTTTCGACAAGCCCGACTATTCTCCGTTTGTCGATCAGCACTATCCAGATCGGGTCTTCTGGGGCGACACGCATCTCCACACGTCGAATTCGCCGGATGCTGGGCTGGTCGGCAACACGCTTGGCCCCGACATGGCCTATCGCTTCGCTCGTGGTGAAGAGGTCACCTCCGCCACCGGGCTGCGCGTCAAACTAAAACGCCCGCTCGACTTCCTCGTTGTGTCGGACCATTCCGAGTACATGGGTCTGGCACCCATGCTCCAGACGGGCGATCCGGCTCTACTCGCCGATCCGACCGGCAAGCGCTGGTACGACATGTTCAACGCGGGCCAGACCGAGGCCTACAATGCCTTTCGGGAAGTGGTGCAAAGCGTGACTGAGGGCAAGCAGCTTATCCAGAACGATGACGTGATGCGCACGGTATGGGAACGCAATAACGCCACTGCTGACGAGTTCAACGAACCCGGAAAATTTGCAGCATTTATTGGGTATGAATGGAGTTCTCTACCGAATGGGAACAACCTCCACCGTGTTGTGATCTTCCGAGATGGCGCCACTCGAACGAACCAGGTGGTGCCTTTTCCAGTATCGACAGCCCTGATGCGGAGGAGTTGTGGAAGTACCTGGCCGGTTATGAGGCGAAGACCGGCGGGCAAGTCCTCGCCATCCCGCACAACGGGAATGGGAGCAACGGCCAGATGTTTTCCGACAAGACGTTTTCCGGGAAACCCGTCGACCGTGCTTATGCGGAGACCCGTAGCCGGTGGGAACCGGTCTATGAAGTTACCCAAATCAAGGGCGATGGGGAAGCGCACCCGAAGCTGTCACCTAACGACGAGTTCGCCGACTTTGAGAACTGGGACAAGGGCAACTTAGACGGCTCGGCTGCGAAGGAAGATTGGATGCTCAAGCACGAGTACGGACGCTCGGCGCTGAAGCTGGGCTTGAAACTCGAAGATGGTGTCGGAGCTAACCCCTTCAAGTTTGGGATGATCGGATCCTCCGACGCCCACACCTCCTTGGCCACGACGCGTGAGGACAACTACTTCGGCAAATTCGCCCAGACCGAACCGATGCCTGAGCGCTACAAGCACCACGTCATTCAATCCCTCGTCGACGAGAAACTATCCACCTTCTCCTCTGAGGAGGCCGCCTCCGGTCTTGCCGCCGTTTGGGCACGCGAAAACACGCGCGAAGCGCTGTTCGACGCTATGAAGCGCAAGGAGGTGTATGCGACCACCGGCTCGCGCATCCTGGTGCGCGTCTTTGGCGGCTGGGATTTCAAGGCTGACGAGGTCGAACGCCCGGACTTCGCAGAACGCGGTTACTCGGGCGGCGTCCCCATGGGCGGCGACCTCACTAACGCGCCTTCGGGTAAAGCACCAAGCTTCATGATCCGGGCACTGCGTGATCCCGACAACGCCAACCTTGACCGCGTACAGGTCATCAAGGGTTGGCTTGATAAGGACGGCAACTTGCACGAGCGCATTTATGATGTGGCCTGCGCAGATGGCCGCGCCATTAAGAAGCGCCGCTGCGAAAGGCCAGTCGGCAGCACGGTCGACGTGGCGGACGCCTCCTATACCAACGCCATCGGCGATCCATTGCTGCACGCGCACTGGATCGACCCGGACTTTGATCCAAACCAACGCGCGGTCTACTACATGCGTGCGCTCGAAATCCCAAAGCCGCGCTGGAGCGCCTACGACCAGAAGCGTTTTGGCATTCAGATGCCCGCCGACGTCCCCATGACCGTGCAGGACCGCGCTTACACCTCGCCGATCTGGTACACGCCGAAGGGCTAGAGATCACCGCACGACAGAGTGTTCCAAGGCGGCTCGCCCAGGGCCGCCTTTGCCCTGCAAGTGTTCACATTGCTATTCGAGTGAATGTCCACTTTACCCCCAAGAGCGGACATTCTCCAAGGCGGCGTGCATGTCCGCTTAGTGCCAAAAGCGGACATTGGGGCCAAAGACACGAGACATTTTGGAATGCGACAATCGTCTAATTCACGACAGTCAGAACGTCGTCCGCAATCTAAGGCTGAATGCGGAGGCATGGTCGATGGCGGTGGTCAAAGCAGGGTGGATCACCGACTGGTAGCTCAAAGTCGCATCCACGAATGGAAACATTGGGAACCGATAAAAAGCCTCAAAGTTGTACTCATCCCGAGATCCAACAACCACCGATTCTACCCAGTTGAAAGCGACCCCGACGAGATCATTTTGAATGCCGATCGGATCGGACGGGTCATAGAACAGCAAGGAGAGTCCAGCTTGTTGCTTGTAGATTGACGAACCGTTGAAGCTTCTCCCATACCTAAAAACCCCGACCGCCCGCCCGTCATCAGTCAGTTCTTGCTCGAGCTTCGTAGCAAATCCCCAGCCCTCGCGACCCGTCATCGCGTTTATCGGGAGCCCATCTTTGGTGCCGTCGGTGTGCCAGAGATCAAACTTCGAGTAGCCCGCCTTCTTAGTCCTGGGAGCGATCTTGATCCCGACTTCCAGCGCCTTGTAGTAGTCGCCGGCACCAGGATCACCCCAATTTTGGCGGTTGGCGTTGGCATCGGAGACCAGCCCTCCCACAAAAAAACGGTCGTTTGGGAACAAAGCGCCCACCATGCCAAGCCCTGAATCGGGAAACCCGGCCGCAAAGATACCCGTGCCCACGTTAGGC
>JAUVPN010000155.1 GCA_030598645.1 Hyphomicrobium sp.
GCCCGCGCGCCGCGCCCTCAATGGATCGTGCCAAAGACGCATGATCGCGCCGGCGGGTACGAACACGAGGGCGAACACGGCGAACATCACAATGGGGTTCACGACCCGGTGCAATAAAAGCCCGAACTTGAACCAAAGCCTATTGAGCGGCTTCAGAAACGTTGGTGCCAGTAGGCTGACTGCTGCCAGGATCGCAGCGATGCTAAGCGCCGGCCACAACACCGTTGGGCTGTTGCGCCACACAATTGCAACGATCAGCGCCACAGTCGCAAACACAAGGCCCGTGGCGCGCTCCGACGGCGGCTTAATCTCGCCAACAGAAAAACTCTCGTGGAAATTCTTAGGCATATACACGGGACCAAATTTTATGCAAAGCTTTTATGCCGAATAACTTTTGGAGGGACGAGAGTGATAAGGAAATATGGTGAATATGTAGATCAAACTGAAGGTTGATTGCTGATCGCCGCGCGAAGTTTTGAAAGCGATCCTATCCTTGCTGCGGAGCCCTTCTAGGAAAATGTGGATCTCAGCTTTCGCGACAATGGACACAATGTGGCACGCTGTAAACCAAGGACAGGCTTCGCAGCGCTGTCCATCATCATGCCATTATATGTCTCATGAGCGCAGCACTGGGCAGGGTTCCCGGTCAGGAGGGAACCTGCGCCTCAAAAAGTTTTCTCAAAGGCGTCCCCTGAGAAAGCCCAGCGCGTCATTTCCCTTATACCCCCGGCAGAACTATTTTTTCCCCAATATCTCTTCACCGTACAAAAATTTTATACTTATGCTGGGCTAACACTGCAATTGGACCGAACGTTGAGGCTAGTCAAGGATGCAGAATGGATCTTGAGTGGTTCACCTGAAGATTTGGAGCAAAAACCGAACTCGACCCCAAGGGATATGACTCAGGCAACCGTTTAATCCGGTTTATGTCGACAGCAGACGCTCGTAGGCCCTCGGAAGGACTGTCGCTGAGTGTTTCCACGACAAGGCCAGATTAACGTTGAATCATTGCTTCGCACACCATGGGCACGAACTTTGGTAATACGTGCATGAGATCCCACCATTTTTATTGGTTGCCATTTCAGCGTCAACAAAATGTCTCTTCAACAGATCGATAAGCGCTTTTTGATTTTTGGCGTGCCAATTAGTGCAATCAACATGTCCGGCGCAGTTGATCGTTTAGCTTCATGGATAGTTCGACGCGAATCGCGCTATGTGTGCGTCGTCGACGTTCATAACGTAATGCTAGCCCAAGAGAATTCGGAAATAATGGTGGCATTACGCGGAGCGGATATGGTTACACCGGATGGTCAGCCACTAGTTTGGCTGGGCCGGTGGCTGGGCCACAATGTGTCCCGTGTTTGTGGGCCAGATTTATTGACCGCGGTTTGCACGCGATCAGTTTCGGAGGGATGGCGTCATTACTTTTATGGCGGTGCGGAAGGCGTCGCGGAAGAACTGGCCGCACGTCTGAGTGCTCGTCACAATGGCTTGATCGTCGCTGGCTTTGATTCTCCTCCATTCAGGTCTCTTACGGAGGAGGAAAAAGCTAATGCAGTGGCTAGGATCAATGCAGCCGAACCGGACATTGTCTGGGTCGGACTAGGCACCCCCAAGCAAGTACTGTGGATGCACGACTATGTCGACCTTCTCCGCAGCTCGATCTTGATCGGTATTGGTGCAGCATTCAACTTCCACACGGGACGTGTGCGACGCGCTCCCCGCTGGATGCAGGAATACGGCCTGGAATGGTTGCATCGCCTAATTTCAGAACCCCGTCGTCTATGGCGCCGCTATTTGCTGATTGCGCCTCGTTTCGTCCTAAAGTGCTTCGGCGAATACGTACTCAAAGTGGGTGCTACTCATGCGCCGGGCATGAAATCGACGGCGGAGCAAGTGAACCGAAAGAGCCCCTTCTCCAAAGATCCTCCAACGTAAGGCACATACCGTTAATCACAGCTACCTGAATGTCCGCGCTCTATCTGAAAGAATCTCATCGCAACTCAATAATTAGTATATTGTTTCTGGGAGTATGGGTCCGTGGAGGCCAAAATCCAAGGATTGGATCTCTCCCGACTGAAATTCAGCATCGCGTCGCATCTTGTGCGCGAGCGCTTGCTGCCATTGCTTGAACGCAGGTGAAGGTCGTTGGACCGTAAAGTCGCACTTATAACCGGCATTACGGGTCAAGATGGCGCCCATTTGGCGCGGCTACTCTTGCAAAAGGGCTATGTTGTTCACGGAATTAAGCGCCGCTCATCCTCGTTCAACACAGCACGCGTGGACGACCTCTATGTCGATCCCCATGAGCACGAAACGCGCTTTCTAATGCATTATGGTGACTTAACGGACGCTACCAATCTCATTCGCCTCATCCAGGAGCATCAGCCGGATGAGATCTATAACCTGGCAGCCCAAAGCCATGTTCAGGTGAGCTTTGAGACGCCCGAGTACACGGCCAATGCCGATGCCCTTGGCACGCTTCGCCTGCTTGAGGCCATCCGCATCCTCGGGATCAAGGACAAGGTGCGATTTTATCAAGCCGCGACATCGGAGATGTACGGCAAGGTTCAGGAAATCCCACAGCGAGAGACCACCCCATTCTATCCGCGGTCGCCTTATGGCGCCGCGAAGGTTTATGCGTATTGGATTACCGTGAATTACCGTGAGGCGTACGGCATGCACGCCTCCAACGGCATCCTGTTCAACCATGAAGGCCCCTTGCGGGGTGAGACGTTTGTGACGCGTAAGATCACGCGCGCTGTTGCCGACATCGAGCATGGTTTGCAAGAGCGGCTCTATTTAGGAAATCTCAATGCGAAGCGTGACTGGGGGCATGCGCGCGACTTTGTCGAAGGGATGTGGCTAATGCTGCAACAATCAGAGGCCGACGATTACGTGCTTGCGACAGGGGAAACACACTCGGTTCGTGAGTTTGTCGAGGTCGCCTTTGCCCATGTGGGACGAATTATTGGATGGCGCGGTGCGGGTATCGACGAGGTGGGCTTTGATAAACGGACCGGCGAGGAGCTCGTACGTATTGATCTACGGTACTTCCGCCCGACCGAAGTCGATGAGCTTCTGGGTGACGCCAGCAAAGCGCGCGAGAAACTCGGGTGGGAACCCCGTATAAAGTTTGCGGAGTTGGTGAGCGAGATGGTGGAGGCCGACTTGAAGCTGATTGAGCAAGAGCGCTGGCGTAAAGATCGGGCGGCCAGCTAAGGCGAGTTGTTTCGAGGTTTGGGGCAATTCATGGAGCAGGAGCGCGAAGCTGCATCACGCACACCCTAAGCCCTTGCCGGTAAGCGTGTTTGGGTCGCGGGCCATCGCGGGATGGTGGGCGCCGCGCTTGTGCGACGGCTTGGCTACGAAAATTGCCAGATCCTGACGGTGGATCGTACCCAAGTTGATCTGGCGCATCAGATCAGCGTGGAAACCTGGATGGGCGAGCACAATCCCCAAGCCATTTTTGTCGCCGCGGCCAAGGTCGGCGGGATTTTGGCCAACGATACATACCCGGCAGATTTCCTGCACCAGAACCTCTTGATTGAAGCCAATATCATCGATGCGGCCTGGAGAAGCGGCGTTGAAAAGCTGCTCTTTCTTGGCTCCTCCTGCATTTATCCCAAGCACGCCGCCCAGCCTATCACCGAAGACGCGCTCCTGACCGGACCGTTGGAGCCCACCAACGAGTGGTATGCCATTGCAAAAATTGCGGGGATCAAGCTGTGCCAAGCCTACCGCAAGCAGTACGGCTGCGACTTTGTCTCCGCCATGCCCACCAATCTCTATGGCCCAGGGGACAACTATGATCTCGCCACCAGTCACTGATTCCCGCGCTCCTTCGCAAGGCGCACGAAGCAAAGGTGAGTGGCGACACGGAAATGATGATTTGGGGACCGGGCACGCCGAAGCGGGAGTTCTTACACGTCGACGATTGCGCCGATGCGCTCGTGCATCTCATGAAAGTCTACTCTGCCCCCGGACACATCAATGTGGGCTCGGGCAAGGAGCTTTCCATTCTCGAGCTTGTCCGCCTCATTTGTGATGTCGTCGGCTTCAACGGCGAAATAACGTGCGATCGCTCCAAACCCGACGGGACGCCGCGGAAGCTCATGAGCAGCGAGAAGTTGCGTGCGCTGGGCTGGTGTCCGCGGATCAAGCTGAATGATGGGCTCCGCAATGCATATGAGGCCTTCTTGACTGAAAGGTCCGCATCTCAATCCAGCAGAATGTCGGGGGGGCGGGGGCATGCTCAGCAAGTACGTTAACTAAAGGTCTGAACCGAGCCCTCTGCAGGTCTCCATTTGTCAAGGAATGCAAGCATTGCTCGAGCCTTTTGGCATAAGCCGTGTCATCAGGCCTGGGAAGTATTACAGTTCGCCCTGGTTAAGAGTGAAACGAGACTTCTCCGTTCTCTAGTATGCACCTTTGCGGCTGAGGACGGCCAGCGGGGTCTTCAATAGAATGTAAAAGTCGAGCCACATGGACCAGTTTTGTATATAAAACAGATCTTCCGCCCGCTGGAACTCAAGATCTCCATTGCGGCTGCTCACCTGCCACAGGCCTGTTAGCCCCGGGGGAAAGAGCTGGCGTTCTCGCTTGAAGTCTGCATCAAATCTCTCAAGATCATAAAATGGAAGAGGTCGGGGTCCGACAATGCTCATGTCGCCGCGCAATACGTTCCACAATTGTGGGAGCTCATCGAGGCTGCTGCTGCGAATGAAGCTACCGATCCGTGGCAACACGCGCGGATCGTTCCTCAGTTTGCACTCTCTCTGCCACTCCTCGCGCGCGGCTGGGTTGGCGTCCAGATACTCTTGGAGGCGCACTTCGGCATCGACATACATGGTGCGAATTTTGAACACGAGGATGGGGCACCCACCCTGGCCCGTCCGCTTTTGCATATAAATGGTAGGGCCGGGATCAATGATCTTTATGGCGATCATCATCGCACCCATGACGGGCAGCGCCAACAACAGCATTGGTCCCGCAAGGGCTATATCCATAGCGCGCTTGAGCCATCGGTTGCGTCTTAGCTGAAGCTTGGCCGGCATTTCAATGCCAACATAGCTCCCCAAACTCCGTGTCTGCAGCCAAAGGCTTGGCAGCGTGGCGACATCATAAGCAACGAAGGTTCTGCAACCAGCCATGTCAGGGCCCTTGAAGGATGAGAGCATCTGATGCTGGTCGGGATGCGTCAGAAGGATGGTTTCGACGCTGCGCGCCAAGCCCAACACGCGGGCGTCGACCGGCTTTCCCAGACCACTGCCTGTTGTTTGGACGAGGACCCGGTTGACTCCGGTGAGATGGCCGACCGGACGGAGTCCCAGCTCAGGTTGTGCCTCCAAATGTTTGAAAATGGAGCGTGCCTTGTTATCCGTGCCGGCCACAAGAGTCGGGGCGCCCCAGGTTCCCTTGGCAATGAGCGCCCGACGCACCAGAACCTCCAGATAAAAGCCGGCGGGCAGGAGAAGGATGCCCAGGATGACGGCTGCCTGGAGCTGGCTGGCGATGCTCCCTAGTAGCGCGTAAAGGAACAACATTTCGGCGACGAACAGGATGATCGCGAAGACGCGAAGACGCAGTCGTTCGAATGGCGACGGGCCGGCGCCTTTGTAAAGCCCAACGGCGAGACAGCTGGCTAGAAACAGAAGCAAGCCAAGCGCGTCGAACGGCGTAAGGGCGGAGAGGTCTGACGGCGGCAGCACCACCACCGTGATCGCTGATGTGACCAACGTCGCCAAGAGGAACGAGATAGCGTCCGCCAGTATGAGCCATGCCCCGACCTCGACCTGACGCTCGGACACACCGATCCCGGCCGCCAAAAGCCGGATTGCACGAGATGTGTTATTATCCTCCTTTTTGATGATGAGGCTGCTATGCGTCATGACGGTCTAAGCAAAATGCGAGAAGCGTATTTTTCCAGCCGCGACTGCTGTGGCGCCGATACAGGATATTAAGCCCCGATCATCTGCTGGAATGGCTGGATGACTTTGGATTGTTCTGAGAACAGGTCATCGAAGTAGAAAATTGTCCGCTCCAAACCTTCCTCAAGCTCTATCTTCGGCTTCCAGTCGAGAAGTTTTCTGGCCCGCGAAATGTCGGGACAGCGCTGCTTGGGATCGTCCTGGGGGAGAGGCTGGAAGTTGAGTGGCGAGCGCGAGCCCGTTAGCTCGATGATGCGGTCCGCAAGCTCCGCGACAGTGACTTCGACGGGATTGCCGATGTTGACGGGGTCGATCGCGTCCTTGTCGGTGTCCATAAGTCGAGTGACGCCCTCGACGAGGTCATCGACGTAACAGAAGGAACGCGTTTGATGGCCTTTTCCATAAATGGTGATCGGCTTGTTATGCAGGGCCTGTACGATGAAATTCGACACCACGCGGCCATCCTGCGGGTGCATGCGCGGTCCGTAGGTGTTGAAAATGCGCACCACACGGACATCAAGTTTGTGCTGACGATAGTAATCATAAAATAGCGTCTCCGCGCAGCGCTTGCCCTCATCATAACAGGCGCGCGGGCCACGGACGTTGACGAGGCCCCGGTAGTTTTCTGTCTGCGGGTGAACCTCGGGATCTCC
>JAUVPN010000129.1 GCA_030598645.1 Hyphomicrobium sp.
GTCTGCTCGCCTGATCGCGGCAGATAAGCTGCTCTAGGTCGGCGATATCGACGAATTGGTCCGCCTGGCGGCGTAGCTCATCTGCAACCATAGGTGGCTGCGTTTGCAACGTGGACACCACGCTTACGCGTTTGCCCATCTGCTGTAATGCGCTGACGAGGCTGCGGAAATCACCGTCTCCAGAGAAAATAACGATGTGGTCGAGGTTTTTGGCAAGCCGCATGGCATCAACCGCCAGCTCGATGTCCATGTTTCCCTTAATCTTGCGTCGGCCAGACGCATCGGTGAATTCTTTAGTCGGCTTGGTAACCATGGTGAAGCCATTGTAGTCGAGCCAATCAATCAATGGCCGGATGGAGGACTATTCTTGGTCTTCGGCGAGTGCTGTGTAGTAAAGCGCTCGGACCAGTTGGCCCTTCTGGCGAAAATGGGTCAGCAGCCGCTTGTAGTCGATGTCAAACCCGAGTGACTTGGCGGTCGCGTAGAGATTGGCTCCGTCAATAAACAGAGCAACGCGTTCGGTTTGGTAGAAATGCATTTGTTGTCCTTCAGGGACGAAAGTGCCGAGAAAGATTCGGCATTGAGGATTTGAATGAAATAGCCGGTCCTTTGGCAGTGACTGACCGATTGATAAACAAGTGTTCCTTACCATCAAGAGCTGGCAAAGAATTCCTGCAATTTCTCGTTAAGCGACGATGTGAAGCACTATAGTAAACAGTTGGCAGAACTCTATGCAACTAAAGCATACAAACAAATTTAAACAGCATTTCATCAAGGTCTCGATCCCCACTGCTCTATGTACGCTGCAGTCAAAGTCATGGCGCGTCCGCCCTGTGACCTGCCACTACTCATCTTGATTTGCTGACTGTTTCATGCGACTAAGAGACAAGAGGTTGTGCGGCGCGGTTTTGCTTGCGTGTCGGTTCCTGTCTCCCAGTTTAAATCGTAAAAAGCACGAGGGGTGCTAAGAATGGCTCGCGTGACGGTCGAAGATTGCGTGGACAAGGTTCCCAATCGCTTTGAGTTGGTTCTTTTGGCGGCGCATCGTGCGCGGTCCATAGCGGACGGTAGCGCCGTTACAGTGCCGGTTAATGAGGATAAGAACCCGGTGGTTGCTCTCCGTGAGATTGCCGATCGGACAATTCCGCCTGAGGACATGCGCGAGGATCTTATTCACTCCATCCAGAAGAATGTTGAGGTGGACGAGCCCGAGTCCGTCGCAGCCCCGCTGTTGCCGCCTGAGCGGCGACCTCCAGTCCTTGGCCGCGATGACCAGACCAGTGATACGGTGGTCGACGTCATGACGGAGGAACAGCTTCTTCGTGGCTTGGAGAGCATGACCCCGTCGGAGCCATCCGCTAACGGTGGGCCAAGCGGTGGGCGCGATCGGGATCGGAACGCCCGATAACATGCGCACCGGGATCTCGGGTAGGCCGGCGACCTGGTGCTGAAGGCCCTGGGCGAACCAAGTTTGGTGGGGGTTCCTGGTAATATCCGCCCAAGGAGTGTGGCGGAGGATGATGCGGCAATACGAGCTTGTCGAAAGGGTATTAGATTACGATCCAAAGGCGGACGAGGCGCTTCTCAACCGTGCCTACGTTTATGCAATGAAGGCGCACGGACATCAGAAGCGCGCCTCGGGCGATCCCTACTTCTCCCACCCCCTCGAAGTCGCGGCTATCCTCACCGACCTTAAGCTCGATGGCGCAACCATCGTGACGGCACTGCTGCACGACGTGATTGAGGATACTGAAGCCACCCGTGCCGAGGTTGATCAGCTATTTGGTTCCGAGATTGGCTCGCTGGTCGATGGGCTGACAAAGATACGGCGGCTCGACCTCGTTTCTAAGAAGGCGGAGCAAGCCGAAAATTTCCGCAAGCTGCTCGTCGCAATCTCCAGTGATATTCGCGTGCTCTTGGTAAAGCTCGCCGATCGACTTCATAATATGCGCACTCTAGAGCACGTGAAGCCTGAGACGCGTAGGCGCAATGCTGAGGAGACGGTCGATATATACGCGCCGCTCGCCAGCCGTATGGGCATGGAAGCGATGCGCGCAGAGCTGGAAGATCTCGCGTTTCGCTGGCTAAACCCCGAGGCCTACACCACGGTTACTGAGAAGCTCGCCGAGCTGAGAAAGTCTAACGAGGGACTCGTGGAGGATATTCGCGCAGCGCTAGCAGGCAAGCTGGAAGAGGTAGGCATCAAGGCGGAAGTTTCAGGCAGAGAAAAGAAGCCTTACGCCATCTGGAGCAAGATGGCCAACAAACAGATAAGCTTGGAGCAGTTGTCCGACATCTATGCGTTTCGCGTAGTCATCGATTCAATCGACGACTGCTATCGCGTACTCGGCGTTTCGCACACCACGTGGCGCACGGTGCCCGGGCGCTTCAAAGACTACATCTCGACGCCAAAGCAGAACAATTACCAATCTATACACACCACGGTGGTTGGCCCACGCCATCAGCGCGTCGAGCTTCAGATCCGCACGCGCGCGATGCACGAGATCGCCGAGTACGGAGTAGCGGCGCATGCCATCTACAAGGACTCGGCTCGCAAGAACGGGCAAATAGTATCTAAATGTGCTGTCGACGTGGCTAAGGACAGCGGTCCGTATTTGTGGTTACGCAGGCTTGTCGAAACCCTACTTGAAGGATCCAACCCGGAGGAGTTCCTCGAGCATACGAAGCTGGAACTTTTTCAGGACCAGGTTTTTTGCTTTTCGCCCAAGGGTCGTTTGATCGCGCTGCCTCGCGGCGCGACGCCGCTCGACTTTGCCTATGCCGTGCATACTGACGTCGGCAATGCAGCAGTGGGTGCATTCGTCAACGGACGCCATGTTCCAATCGATACGCAGTTGCGCAATGGTGATGAGGTAGAAATCCAAACCGCCGAAAACCACACGCCTCCCGCTGCCTGGGAGAACCTGGTGGCGACGGGGCGTGCTCGTTCGGCCATCCGTAGGGCCGCGCGTGGCGCTTTGCGTAAGCAATATAGCGAACTCGGGCGCCGCTTGATTGCCTGTCGATTCGAACGGGTGGGCGAAGAGTTGACGGATGAGGTGCTGACGAATGCCTTGCCGCGGTTAGGCCAGAAGTCTCTTGAGGATGCGCTGGCTGCGGTAGGGCGCAACGAGTTGCCAATTGAAGATGTTTTGCGAGCGGCCATTCCAGATGCGGCGGTGCGAGAGCCGGCAAGGGAAACCTACCAGCGAACACGCCGATTTGGACGTGCGTCGAGTCAGGATGGCTGGTTCAACATCGATCGGGTCATGAGCCTGAAGTTCCGTGCGGATCAGGAGCCAAAAGGAACGGGTGGTTTGGCCATTCGCGGCGTTAAGGACGACCTGCCCGTGAGCTTTGAGCCGGGCGGTGCAGTCCCCGGCGACCGGATTGTTGGCGTAATGACGCCAGGCGAAGGAATTCGGATATTCCAGATTCATTCGCCGCGGCTGAAGGAATTCGAGCATGAAGGTTGGATCGATGTTACCTGGGATATTGACCCAGCAACGCCACAGCGCTTTCCTGCACGCATCAGCGTTATGGCCCTCAACGAGCCAGGTTCCCTCGCACAAATTGCAAGGGTGATTGGTGAAGGGGGTGGAAATATCGATAACGTGCGGATGGTGCGTCGCGCACCGGATTTTACTGAGATGCGTATTGAGCTCGAGGTCCTGGACCTGGTGCATTTGAACCACATAATTTCAGGACTTCGCGATAAAGCAGTGGTCAACACGGTTGAACGCGTGTTTGATTGATAAGAGTCAGTCATAGACGTGGCTGGCGAACAGGTGCCGGTTGGAGTTTTTGGAAGGATGTTGCTTGGTCGTCGCGAGAGAAAGCCAGGTGAGATTGGCGGAGGCAGTATGCACGGCCTGTGGCATAAGTGGTTGATCCGCAAATGTTTCCCGGCACACCAGCTCAGGCGCCTTCGTGCGAGCCCGCATGAGGTCGCACTAGGGTGCGCGGTGGGCGTTTTCGTCTCGATAACGCCTCTCCTTGGGGCCCAGATGCTGATCGCTGCATTTCTTGCCGGCCTCTTGCGCGCCAGTGTGCCGGCCGCAGTGCTTGGAACATTTTTCGGCAATCCAGTCAGTTGGCCCTTTATCTGGACATCGACCTATGCCATGGGCCTGCAAATGATTGGACTGGATCGTGTCCTAGATACCGGCAATATTGAACAAAATGTCATGCTTCTATGGGCTGCGCTGCTGGAGCGCTCGCCAGAGTTACTTGATGCCACGGCGGCTCTACTGTGGCCCCTTTTATTGCCCATGATGGCGGGAAGCTTGCCGCTTGGACTGCTGACGGCCGCCGTGTTCTACTATATTTCGAGAAACATAGCCCGCGGGTGGCAGGCCCGTCGTATGATGCAGTAGCCCGAGACTGCCGAATAACTTTCCCCGTGTTGTAAATCCCGACTTATGAATTTGCCCTCGAAGGTTCCCGATCTGCGCCTTGGCGTGAATATCGATCACGTCGCCACCATCCGGAATGCACGTGGCGAGCGCCATCCGGATACGCTGCGCGCGGCACATCTTGCGGTTGAGGCGGGGGCCGATGGCATTACGGCACACCTGCGCGAAGATCGTCGCCACATTTCCGATTATGATATCGCCAGGCTGAAGCGGGAGTTGACGTGCCCGCTGAACTTAGAGATGGCAGCAATAACGGAGATGCTCGATATCGCGCTACGCCATGTACCGAACGCCTGCTGCCTCGTGCCCGAGCGCCGCGAGGAGCGCACAACGGAGGGCGGCCTCGACGTGGCTGCTGGTGGCGATCACTTGGACCGTATCATCGCAGATCTGAAGGCCGCTGGCATTCGCGTCTCTTTATTTATCGAGCCAGAACCACGCACGATAGAAGCGGCCGCACAGGTTGGTGCCGACATCGTTGAACTGCACACGGGATCCTACTGTGAGAAAGCTCTAGCGGACGATGCGACGGCATTTGCTGACGAGCTCGATCGCTTGGCTCGTGCCGCTACGCTAGCCGATGCCGCTGGCCTGGAAGTTCATGCTGGTCATGGTCTCACATTCAATACGGTGGCGAGAGTTGCACGCCTACCCGAAATCGTCGAACTCAACATTGGCCACTTTCTCGTTGGCGAGGCTATTTTCACCGGCCTTCCGAGTGCCGTCCACCGAATGCGCGGTTTGATGGATGAGGCTCGAGCAGGAGTCGAGCCTTCGCGAGAGCGTGCGAGGTCGGGGTGATCCTGGGCATCGGCAACGACATCATTGATATCCGCCGAATCGCGAAAACACTAGAATGCTATGGCGAGCGCTTCCTTTTGCGCGTGTTCACCGACGTTGAGCGCGCGAAATCAGATGGACGCGTTCAACGTTCAGCATCCTATGCGAAGCGCTTTGCTGCCAAGGAGGCTTGCGCCAAGGCACTAGGGACCGGATTGCGCCGCGGCGTCTACTGGCGTGATATGGGCGTGATTAACTTGCCGTCCGGGCGCCCTACGATCAGGCTTACTGATGGCGCGGCCCGGCAGCTGGAGCGGATAACACCTGCCGGCTTCGAGGCCCGCATTGATTTGACGCTGACCGACGATTTTCCGCTGGCGGAAGCCATCGTGATCATTTCCGGCGTTCCAGTGAAAGAGAAGCGGCGTTGAGGCGCAATCAAATTCGATTGTGGCAGGTGTGCAGGATCCGCGCGAATTGCGCAGGAGGGGCAAAATGGCTATAGCGGCCGAGCTTACGCTGGGTTTGAGCAAACCTAAGCGCCTATGTGGGAGTTTCGAATGACAGTCTCGGCGAACAAAAGAAGGAGCGGTTGGCTTGAGACCGCCACCATCGTCATCGAGGCCCTCGCAATCGCCATGCTGGTGCGCACGTTCCTCTATCAGCCTTTCAACATCCCATCGGGATCGATGAAGGAGACGCTGCTCATAGGCGATTACCTCTTTGTCTCCAAGCTATCCTATGGCTACAGTCGTTACTCATTCTACAATTTGATTCCGTTCTCAGGGCGCGTGTTTCCCGCCGAGCCGGAACGTGGCGACGTCGCGGTGTTCAAGTTGCCGCGCGATAATTCAACCGACTATATAAAGCGGGTGATCGGGTTGCCGGGTGACGAGATAGTCATGCGCAAGGGTGTACTTTTTATAAATGGTAAGGAGATACCCAAGCGTCGAACAGGGTCTTTCTTCACTAAGGAGAATGGCGGTCCACCGCGTAAAATCCCTGCATACGAGGAGACACTGCCAAACGGGGTGAAGTACACCGTCCTAGATGCCGATGAGAATGGTCCATTTGACACCGTTGGTCCGTACAAGGTGCCAGAAGGGCACTACTTTATGATGGGCGATAACCGTGATAACTCAACCGACAGTCGCGCTTCTTGGGGGGTCGGGTATGTGCCTTTCGAAAACTTAGTCGGTCGGGCTGAAATTATTTTCTTTTCTGCTGCTGTCGACGAGCCGGCTGCGTTTATCTGGTGGAAGCCTTGGACCTGGCCATTTTATGTTAGGTGGAGCCGGTTCTTCACCCTGGTACGCTAAGGTACTCGTACCTATCCTTCGGTGCCAGATTCCGCCCATCCGGAGTTGGAACAGCCCGCGGGTGAAATTGGACGTTATGCTACGGGCACGTAAATTCAAAGACCTTGAGAAGGCCTTGGGTCACCGGTTCAAGAACCAGCAACTACTGGAAGTTGCGCTAACGCATGCAAGCGTGCGCGGAGACAAAGGAGAGCGCAGCGACAATGAGCGGCTGGAGTTCATAGGCGATCGCGTGCTGGGTCTCGCCATAGCCGAACTCTTGAACAAACGATTTCCTGACGGCAGCGAAGGGGATCTGGCGCGACGCTACAACCGCCTAGTACGTGGCGAGGCATGCGCCAAGGTGGCCCGCGCAATCGGTCTGGGTTCGTATCTCATTCTGTCGGACAGTGAGGCAGGCACCGGTGGGCGCGCTAAGAACACCATACTTGCCGACGCTATGGAGGCCGTTCTGGGTGCGATATTCCTTGATGGAGATTTCAAGCCGGCACGCACAGTCGTATGCCGCTTGTGGGAGAGTTTGTTAGGGGATCTACCTGTAGCGGGAGTCGATCCCAAATCGGCGCTGCAGGAATGGGTGCAGGGGCAGGGGCTCGCGCTACCGCAATATGTCGAGATTGAACGCAAGGGTCCCGATCATGCGCCGCGCTTCACCAGCGAGGTGCGTATCTCAGGAAAGGAGCCGGCGCAAGGTGAAGGTGCCTCGAAGCGTGCCGCCGAGCAGGCTGCTGCGCGAGTTCTTCTCGAGCGCGAAGGCGTTGGCGGAGCTAGCGTGCATGAGTGAGGATCAGCAGGCTCTTGAAGACAGTGTGCCGCCGAATATTGGCATGCGACGCTGCTGTTTTATTGCCATTATCGGCGCACCAAACGCTGGCAAATCGACGCTTGTCAATGTGCTCGTCGGCGCCAAGGTCTCAATCGTTTCGCGTAAGGTGCAGACGACCCGCGTGCCAGTGCGCGGGATCGCGACGGAAGGAGTAAGTCAGCTCGTCTTCA
>JAUVPN010000085.1 GCA_030598645.1 Hyphomicrobium sp.
AGCTCGCCCTCCAGCTTGCTGGCGTCGATAGCGTAGCGCTGATCGTGGCCGGGGCGGTCCTGCACGAACTTGATCAATCGCCGGCGGGGTTGCGATTTGGGATCGAGCCGGTCGAGGATGTCGCAGATGCGCTCGACGACGCTCAAGTTGGTGCACTCGTTGCGCCCGCCGACGTTGTAGGTCTGACCAAGACGGCCCTGGTTCAGGATCATTGTCAGGGCGCGGGCATGATCTTCAACGTAGAGCCAGTCCCTGATGTTGGAGCCGTCGCCATAAACAGGAAGCTCCTTTTCCTCGAGGCCGTTGAGGACGACCAGCGGGATGAGCTTTTCGGGAAAGTGGTATGGCCCGTAGTTGTTCGAACAGTTGGAGACGACGACGGGCAAACCGTAAGTGCGGTGCCAGGCGACGGCGAGGTGATCGGATGCGGCTTTCGAGGCAGAATAGGGAGACGAGGGATCATAGGCCGTGTCTTCGTGGAACAGGCCTCCGGGGCCGAGGCTGCCGTAGACCTCATCGGTCGAAACGTGAAGGAAACGAAAGTGGTCGCGTTGGTCGGATGCGAGGCGGTCCCAGTAGGCGCGGGCGGCCTGAAGCAAGGTGAAGGTGCCGACGATGTTGGTCTGAATGAAGGCGTCGGAACCGGTAATCGAGCGGTCCACGTGGCTTTCCGCGGCCAGGTGCATGACGGCGTCCGGCTGATGTCGGGCGAAGACATCATCCATGGCGGCGCGGTCGGCGATGTCGGCTTGGATGAAGCTGTAACGCGGGTTTGCCGCGATCGGCGCCAAGGACTGCAGGTTAGCTGCGTAGGTTAACTTGTCGACGACAGCGACGGATGCGTCGGTGTCGGCGATCAGGTGACGGCAGACGGCCGAGCCGATGAAGCCGGCGCCGCCCGTGATGACGATGGTCTGGCTCATGCCTTGGCACTCACTTTGTATTCGAAATAAACCGGTTGCTCGCTGAGTGGCTTAAGTTCAAGATCTTTGCCAGAAAGCTGTGCCTCGGACCGGGAAAAGGGCCAATCAATGGCGAGAGCGGGGTCATCGAACTGGATGCCGCGCTCACTTGCCCGGTCGTAAGAATTGGTCACCTTGTAGATGACATTGGTATCGGGCTCCAGCGTGCAGTAGCCGTGGGCGAAGCCGACCGGCACCCAGAGCTGCTCCCAATTCTCGGCGCTCAATTGGCGGGCAACGTGCTGGCCGAAAGTCGATGAGCCGCTCCGGATATCAACCGCCACTTCGAGAATCGCGCCTTTAACAACGCGCACCAACTTGCCCTGGGCGGAGGGATCAATCTGAAAATGAAGCCCGCGGATGACGCCGGCCTGGTGCGACAACGCATGGTTGTCCTGGACAAAGGTCTCGTCGAAGCCGCCCTCGCGAAGCGTGGCCGCGTTGAAGGTCTCGGAGAAGAATCCCCGTTCATCCCGAAAGATCCGAGGTGTAATCACCTTAATCTCAGGGATCGCAAGTGAACTGATCTGCATCGCGCCGCTCATGACGATGATGGTCTGTCTTATGCCTTGGCACTCGCGTTGCATGCGATGTCTTTTCAGCATAGATCTGCGTCCCGTGTTCGGTGAAGACGCAGATAGGTAACCTGTGTTAACGAGAGGGTGTTACGACGCAAAAGGCTGTCTCAGCTCTCATGAAGTCAGTCCCGACTATCTTTTGGTAGTGTTCCGTCTGCAAATGGCGTACTTGAGCGTCTCTTCGTAGAGCGAGATCATGCTTGCGGCCTTTTTTCTCCAGAGGCCTTCCCGCGAAACCTTGGAACGTGCGCCTTGCCCAAGCCTATTCCGAAGAGCTTTGTTACTGGCTAGCTGCCGCACAGCATTGGCTATGTCAACGGGAAATCGTATCGGATCAGTCACGGGTATACGAATTCCCGAACGATCGTCGATGATCCAATTAGGCCCTCCGCGTGCCGCTGTGATAACCGGCAGCCCATGACGCATTGCCTCATAGATTACGCCGCCGGCAGGCTCACGAAAGGAGGGGAAACAAAAGGCATCGTGCGATTCGTATAGCGCCTCAACACCGTGACGTGGAACTTGACCGAGGAATGTAACCCGTTCCGAAACGCCGAGACGCATTGCCTCCGCTCGACAGGCTGCAATCTCTTCACCCGTTCCCGCGCTAGTTAGCGTCACACATGGCAGCTCACACAAGTGAGAAAGTGCTCGCACAACATCTCGCAAGCCCTTCGTTCGGACACCCCGTCCGACATGTAGGAGTCGTATCCGACCATTTTCAAATGGTCGTGGCATTTGGGGAGCAAGTTCATCGATGCCAAGTTCCAAAACGGGTTGGAAACGGCGCAAGGGAATATCCGCTAATACATCGCGCACATAGGGCGCAACGCCGAGTACGCAGTCAGCTTTCATATAGCTCGCTCTAAGCCAAGGGTCATAACGGAAGCGGTAAGCGTCAAGTGCGCGAAGCCGTGTGAAGAGTGGGGCACCTGTCGATTCATGCTGGAAAGCTGCGGGTGTTTCTAAGGCGCCGCCGAGAGGCCCGACGAGATAGGGTATTTCAAAGTTCCGAAGTGGGGTGGCGTACCGCGCCGCCTGAGGCATGAGTTGATGCGCGACGTCAAACCGTTCGCCCCGATCTATTGCTGCGGACAGCCAGTTTCGTACGTGGCGCGAAAATACTGGCCAGGCTGGTTTTAGCATGGCGTTTATCCGCTCGTTCTTTCGCGCCCATCTCGGTTCGGGCCAGGTTACGACGCGGGCATGAGGGAGCTGCCCCGCGGGATCCGGACGCCCGTCCCGATGGAAGGTAAGAACTGTTAGGTTCACGAGTTTCGAAATTGCCTCTGACCATTTGTAGGCAACGAAAGCTTCGCCGACGTCTTTCGCATCGATATTCGGTGCGATAAGGAGAACATTCATGAACTGGTCGCCTTTTCCGGCATGGTCGGCCAAGCTTGTGGAAGCTCGGCAACGACGCGCGTGAAATGTTGGGCGCGCGCGATGGCCTCGCGCCGCCCGGCGACCGAGACTGCGAACCAAAATGCGGCGCGCGTGATGTTGTGCAATACGAGAATTGTGAAGCAGGTAATGGCAGCAATGCGGCCACCATGTTTGAGCTGAAGGCGCGTCGTGCCTTCTGTCAGCATGACGTCCCTACGATGGTTGAGCCGGCGGACCGATCCACCGCCGTAATGTGTGATCTCTGGGATCGGAACAAATTTCAAGTCCCAGCCCTTCGAGGAGAACCGGCGGCACCAGTCAGTCTCTTCTCCATAGAAATGAAAGTTTTCGTCAAGAAGGCCTACCTCTTCCATGGCGTTGCCTCGAACGAACATCGCAGCGCCTGAAATCACTTCGACCGATCGTTCCTGTGACCAGTCCCATCCCGTCATTCGATAGCTGTCCCAACGAGCGATGCGCGTAATCCCGACAAGCTGCATGGTGAGGCTTCTCAGCGACGGAAAGGTCGAGCAGGATGGCTGCACTGACCCATCGCCGTTAAGTAGACGCGGCCCAATCACGCCGACTCGCGGGTTTCTGTCGAGCCAAGCGACACAGTCAGGGATAACACTACCGTGGACGATCGTGTCGGTGTTGATCAGTAGTACGTGGCGCCCAGAAACCCGGCGCAGTGCCATATTGTTGCCCGCGGCAAAGCCTCGATTCTCAGCGCTTTGAATGATCTGAACCTCCGGAAACTCGCGCCGGACCATCACTGGAGAGCCGTCCTCGGAGGCGTTGTCGACAACGAATACCTCTGCCTTGAGGTTGCCGAGCCCTGCGAAAACGGACTTGAGGCAATCGCGAAGTAGATCGCGGGTATTCCAGTTCACGATGACGACAGAAAGGTCCATGCTTTGTCTCCTCGGTTGCGCGAACTTAAAAAAGGGTTGTCCGGGCACGCGCTCGCGGCGCAGGGTTGCGCGATTGCTCGGTCTTGGAGGCGGGGTGCCCCGGCTTGACATCGGTCAGCCAGGCGCCCGCACCAAGTAGGAAGAGGAACAGCACGAAAAGCGCATTCCACAGGTGTACCGTCGCCGCGGCAACTGAGATCCCGAACAGGGTGAACGCCCAGGCGTGGCGCGCGCGCCGCCAGTCGTCGGGGAGATCTTTGCGCCGGCCCGCCGTGAAAACCAGCCCTATCAGCAGGGCAAGCAACAATACGAGCGCGGGGAGGCCATAGCGGACCGAAATAACGAGCCAGAAATTGTCCATGCTATCGGACATCCAAGACGGGCGTTGCCAGTCACCAAGGCCGATGCCAAACGCTGGGTGTCGGGCAACTTCGGCGGTCCCGTACTCCCAGATCAAGATCCGGTTGTAAGCAGATTGCTTTGAGAACGTGAAATAGTTCACGAAGACATGAAACGGGGTTTTAGTCGAGAGAAGATCGATCGCGAGATACGCCAATCCGAAAAGCGAGAATAGCGCCACCCATCGCCCGTGGATCCGGTTGAGCACACGTTCCCAAGTTGCGACGAAACCCTGCATCAGCAAAACCACATAGGGACCACCGGACAGGGACATGAAGGTGGCCAGCGACACGCCGGCGACCTTCGCCATTCCTTGATAGTTGGAAAGCCGCCGCTCGCTAACGACGAAGTACGCTAGCGAGAATGCAGAAGCAGAGAAGACCCCATAAAGAATTGGGTGGTCGAAGGGGCCAAAAGTGCGTTCGAGCCCCATGCGTCGCTCTATGAAGTGTGCGGAGCGACCACCCACCACTGACGAGATCCCATCATGCAGGATATGAATTCCCGTAATCGCCTCGGGTACGGTGAATATTAGCATGCCGACGACCATCGCCACGTACGCCCGAGCCATGGCCTCGAAGTCCTCACAGGACCGAATGTAGAGCCGGCCGACGAGATAAGCGCCGGCGCATTCGATCACGTAAATGCCGCCGGACTCGATACCCTGTGCCAGACCGCCCCATTTAATGAGTGCGGCAACGGCCCACACACAGTGGAGCCCGAGTATGGCATCGAAAATATTCATTTGGCCGCTCCGTCCCGACAAGAGCCGGACGAGCATGGGGAGGAATGAGAGAAGCAATACAACCCGGTATGCGGACAAGCGCAGGCCGCCCAGGTTTAGAGAAACCGCCGTGGGTAGCATTATGCCGACGAAAAAAAGCGCCACAATAATCGGCACGCCAAAGATTTTGGGCTGGGGTTGCTGTGCTGCCATTAATCAGACTCTCGCGCGCGCCGAGGAAGTATATGGCCGCCCCAAGAGATGACTGCTGATGGTCGTTAAAGTCGTAATGGCAATTGCCAGGCTAGACAGAAGGAAAAAGCGACCTACCGACCAATTTCTGAGCGAATTTTGGGGCAGCGCAATAAGCGCTGCTTCTGCATCCTGTCCAAACGCGAATGCGCGTGCGCGACTCTCGATAAGGCGCGCCACACGTCCCAAGCAGTGTGCGACACGGTTTTCTCCCCGATCCCCATTGATGGCCTTTGCCAGCATCAGTTCAGGCCTCCGGCGCGATGCGGATAGGCCGCCAAAGGCGCTCGCGCACGATACGCCGCCACGTGCCAAGAAATGACGACAGCTTCTGATGTGACGGCAAACGCCACCATAGGCTGAAAAGGCTTTGGCCAACGTCATACGGCGCCGGAAGTCCACCCAACCGCATGGCAAGCCTCCGCCCCCAGACCGCGCCGTGCGTCGCTGCGAGGTTGGGCTGAGCGCGCGCAATCACGTCGCGCGGGCGCGGATCTGCCAAGAGCGTCCCTGCACCCATAGCGGCCTCAACGAAGGCTTGGCCTCTTTCGGTGCGCGCGACGATCAGCGAGCGTCCAGCGTCGGTATCGCCTGCAGGCGGCGCATGCCAGGGATCGCCTACTGAGATATCCGCAAATGCTCCTGTATGATCCGAGCATACACGGCAGCGCCAGCGCCTTTCCGATTGGAGGATACTACCCCATCCCGCGGCGTAGGAGATCTCCTCGCTTCGGTGCTCTTTCCCATATCCGTCGCGCCAGCGAGCTCGCATCATACCGGGCCATCCGTTTCCGCGGTACCTAAGTTCAGAGATCGTGGTGTCTTTGGGTACGCCAAGCTGGCTCAGAAGCCTATTGGTCGCGACAAGATTGGGAGCCCCCGCGCAGAAGATCGCTATAGTCAGAGGAAGCTTTTCGTCGAGACTTGGATCCACAAGCGCGGCCTTTCTGACCGTGGCAATATCGCAGGGCTTGCCAACGAAGACGACCGGCTCAGTGCCGGCAGCAACCCTCCCCAGCGCCTCTGCGGGACTGGCCTGCGCATAGCGGGAGCCCGCGCCCCGAAGTAGTTCGGCACGCCCACGACTAATGACCGCCTCGTTGCGCCGCGGGTCGTCCTGGCGGGCTGCGACATGCGCGACGCCGCGGGCAATGCCACTAGCGAGCGCATGTAGAGCGAGCGCTGTGACGGCGCCGCCTGAAGAGCCCCGGTGCCGGATTTCAGGGTCAGAAGACCAACCTTCCCAAGCGGCAAGGACAGGACCCCAGTCTGCATCGAGAATGTCGGTGCGCTTCAAAGTACGCCAGTCCGAACCGGCTCCAGCACAGAGGGTCGATGCGGCTTCAGCCGCCTGTCGTGAAGCCGGCTCAGGGTTCACCACGGGCCGGCGTCCGTGGATGGGATCCTCGTGCATTGTGATTGCTTTGGGAAAGAGGCCAGCACAAGCCCCACATCCGGTGCAAAGGTTCCGCGCCACCAGGCGGGTGATCGGATCTTGTGTCATACCGTGACCTCTATGAAACGTTCTTGGGCCAGCAACGGCAATGCAAGCTTTGCTGCGCGCGCTGTTGCCGCCGCCTCTCCAAGAGCAGCAGCGGCAGCCAACGCAGTGATTGGTAGCCCAGCCGCCGCAGCGAGCGCTGCAGGAACGAGTGCTGCTACGCGAAGCGAATTGGCGCGTGCCGGATCCCCGGTGCTGCCCGAGGCAATCGAGAGTTGAGAAAGCGGGGTGCGTATGATCCGGAAACCGGCGGCAATGGCGAATAGCGCCGCAAGCGTCAGCTCGGGCCGTAAGGCTGCGCCATAAACGAACTCGATGGCCGGCCCGGCAAGCATTGTGAAGGCCGCCATAAAAACGCCCGCCACGGCAAAGTGGGCCACCACTGCAGAACGTGCGGTAGGTGCTATAGTGCCTTCGGTTAGGCCGAGGCGGAAACGGGGCAGAAGGAGTGATCCAGCTGCCCGCCCAACGATCTGCGCGGGAAGCAGCGCAAGTTGAAGCACCGTCCCGTAGACTGCGAGCACAGTCCAATCAAAAGCCGCGGCGACGATCATCCTGTCGGCGTAAAATGTCAGGAACAAAAATCCCCCGTTCGCAATTAGCGGCGCACCGAATCTGGCGATGCGATCAAGTGCGCTGAGACGAATTCGTAGGCGGTATTGGCGCTTTGCCTGAAGATGTGAGAGGACA
Source organism: Hyphomicrobium sp. (assembly GCA_030598645.1). The sequence continues at coordinate 7,407 of JAUVPN010000085.1, forward strand.
GCAAGCGCCGCCGCATGGGCCACGAGCACAACGGCCATTGCGCGATGATCGCCAAACACCCACACCGCAGGAACGACCACCGCGAGCATGACCAGCGTTGCCCCGCCCTCGGAAATCGCCATAGGCTTGTAAATGAAGCGGCGCTCGGCCCTACGCATATCGAGGTGTACGGCACCGCGACAAAGAGAAACCAAGGCAAGCGCAGCGTAGGTCGCGGTCGCCGGACCGTCCGGAAATGCAGTCGCGAAGATGGGAGCGAGGGCAATTAGGATTAGTGCGAGAACGCCCGCGCGTAGTACTACAACACCATGGAGTTCTGCCTGGAAGCGCGCTGAATTGCCGTCATGCGCCTGAACGATCAGCCGCTCTATGCCGAGATCACTAGCCATTTCGACTAAGCGCGCAACGAGCGCCAGCATCATCGCGCGCCCCAGCTCCTCGGGGCCGATGGCCCAGGCGAACATAACGGATCTGCCAAGCGCTGCTGCCTCGGCGATCAGTGGGACACCCCAAGCAAGTACGCGGCCTGATGTGGCCAGGCGCTCCATAGCAATCAAACTCCAATCTGGCGGACTAATTGGTCCATTTCGCTTGAAGCGCGGGCACGGAGGCTTGCGACACGTTTTGCCAGATCGGCCCGCATCGCTAATCGACTCCGAAACGAGGAAACCGTCCTTTCAGCTAGTTGCTTGGTGCTTAGGCGACGGAGATCGGCGACTTCCGTACCGATGCCGCATTCTTCGAAAACACCCCGTGTCTTGTCGGAATACCCTAAGCCAAGCGTTGGAACGCCTGAGGAAAACGCACCAATGGTTGCATGCATTCGCGCTCCACCGAACCAGTCGAGCCGCTCTAGCACCCATTTGAGTTCCATCGCTGGAAGCGCCTCGGAAAGGATGTGTATGCGTCCGTCGGCCATAGAGCTTAGGCGGGCCGCAAGAGCCTGGGCGGCAGCAAGATCGCTTTCCGGATCACCCAACGGCCGATGTACGTGGGGAACGAGAAGCAGCCTTACCGAAGCATTCGCCTGAAGAATCGCTCGAGCTATGGCTTCGATCTGCGCGGGGTGCGAATCGGCAAGGCCGAAATCTCGACGGGCCGTCTCTGAATCGCAGCAAAGTAGGCCTGAGACGTTAAGGCCAACCAGAGGAAAAGTGCGGGGCTCTAACAGCATCTTCATCAGCCTGCGGGGCACATCTTTGGGCCGCTGCGTTGGCAAGTTGACGGCGATATCGACACCGAGACGATGCCGATCCGGGTTAAAATTCTCCCCAAGTGCGTTCTGCAGAAAACGAAAGCTTTCACGATCCCGGACCCAAACGGCAGCCGCGCGTCGCAGGATTTTTGTCGCCAAGCGTCGTTTCGCAGGATCATTAAAAGGTCCTAGCTTCTGGGGTAGCAGGATGAGAGGAACACCCGAAACGAGCGCCAACCTCTTTGTAAGGGACATCGCGTTAAACCGCCGCGCGCCGTAAAGATCCGTAAAACTGTCGCCGCCCGAAATATCGAGCACCGCCCGCGACCGTGATATAGCGCGCGCCGCGGCGCTCGCTCCCCCGCCGAGGTGGGCGCAGAGGTACGCCATTCTCAGACTATCGCTTCGCCAGAAGCGGCGGGTGTTGGTCAGCCCGACTAAATCAACATCTGCGTGCTTCCAACCCGCCCT
>JAUVPN010000165.1 GCA_030598645.1 Hyphomicrobium sp.
TCACGAGGACGCCATTAAGGCGGGCGAGCGCATTCTGATCGTCGATGACCTGATCGCAACAGGCGGGACAGCAGAGGCAGCCGCCAAGCTCATCAGCCGCACAGGTGGGCTCGTGGCAGGTGCTGCGTTTCTTATCGACTTACCCGAGCTAGGAGGTATGGACGTGCTGCGCCGGCACGGCGTTGCGACGCATGCGCTCATGGCGTTCGGAGGTCATTGAGTGAGAGACGCGTGTTGACAGACGACCTAACGACAGATCAGGTCGCAATTGTCTTGGAACGCATCACGGCATGGCGGTCTGCTCCGGATGATCCAGTTGCCTGCCCCGTGTGCCAAAAACTGGTGCTGTCAATTATCGATCGATCGGCCCGGCCCTATGCAGAGTGGTACGCGCTCTCCTGCTCCGCTTGTGGTCTTGAAACGACTATCCAGGTACCGATGACACCTAGAGTGCCAGGTGGTGGCTAGAGAATGAAAATCAACGGTAAGGCGTACCGAACAATCTGGCGCGCTCCTGATGGTTGTTCTGTTGAGATCATCGACCAGACGCGGCTGCCCCATGAATTGATAATGGCTCCATTAAAATCCTTAGAGGATGCCGCGCACGCGATTCTCACCATGCAGGTGCGGGGCGCTCCGCTGATTGGTGCTACTGCAGCCTACGGTATGGCGATGGCCATTCGTGAGGATGCGTCCGACGAGGCGATCGATCGCGCAATTGCGCTCCTTGCAAAGCAGCGTCCGACAGCCATCAATCTGCGCTGGGCTCTGGAGGAGATGCGCCGCGCGGTTCAGAACTTTCCGCGTGCGGAACGCGTCGTCGCCGCATACGACCGCGCGGCTCAAATCTGCGATCAGGACGTGGACACCTGCCGTCGCATTGGCGGGTACGGTCTCGAGATCATCAAGGATATCGCAGCGAAGAAGAAGCCAGGTGAGCGAGTCGAGGTGCTAACGCACTGCAACGCCGGCTGGCTCGCGTGCGTTGACTGGGGGACGGCCACGTCACCGATCTACCAAGCGCATGATGCTGGCATTCCCGTCCATGTTTGGGTCGATGAGACGCGCCCGCGCAACCAAGGCGCTTCGCTTACGGCCTATGAGTTGGGCGGCCACGGCGTGCCCCATACAATTGTTGTCGACAATGCCGGCGGCCATCTCATGCAACATGGCGATGTGGATGTGGTCATTGTTGGCACCGATCGTGTCGCGGCTAACGGCGACGTTGCCAACAAAATTGGCACCTATCTCAAGGCGCTAGCGGCTAAGGATAACAACGTGCCGTTCTACGTGGCCCTACCGCATTCGACTATAGATTGGACGCTTCATGCAGGTGCAGACATCCCTATCGAGGAACGTTCATCTGATGAGGTCTTGAAAATGCCGGGGCGCCTGCCGGATGGCTCGGTGGTGACAGTGGAGATTGCTGCACCCGGTTCGTCCGCGGGCAATCCCGCCTTTGATTTGACGCCGGCGCGTCTCGTGACCGGATTTGTGACCGAACGCGGCGTCTGTCCGGCCTCGAACGAAGGACTATTGTCGCTCTATCCGGAGCACAAAGGCTAAAACCGCCGATTGCTCAATTAGCAACTTCGTCAAGCCCACCTACATGCGGGGCAGCTCCAATGGGGCCGGAATACCGACTTTGGTAATGGGCCATTGGAGAACAGTATGATTGGACCCCGACTGCCTTTGCGTCTCGCACTCCTTATAGGCTTGATTGTTGTTGATTTCTTTGCCTCGCCGGCTGTGGCGCAACAAGTGCAATACTACGACGTTGCGAAAGGTGATCGCCCGCACGACGTTGCGCCAGCACCAGACGGTACCGTTTGGTACACCGGTCAGGGTGCGGGAATTCTCGGTCGTCTCGACCCGAATACAGGTGAAATAAGACGCCTGCGGCTTGGTAAGGGCTCTGCTCCACATGGCATCATCGTCGGGCCCAACGGCGCGGCGTGGGTCACAGACGGCGGCCTTAACGCTATCGTACGTGTTGATCCCGTAACGCACGAAGTGAAGACCTGGCCACTGCCATCCGATCGTCCTAACGCCAACCTCAATACCGCGGCCTTCGACGGCAGAGGACGCATCTGGTTCACTGGCCAGCAAGGGATCTATGGCCGCTTAGACGTCAACACAGGCGAGATGCGCGTGTGGGATGCACAACGCGGGCGGGGTCCTTACGGCATCGCGGCGGCTTCTAATGGAGATATTTGGTTTGTTTCCCTGGCGGGCAACTATTTGACCAAGCCCGATCTTGAGACCGGTGAAGCCCGGCCTATCGATCCGCCAAACAAGGGAAGCGGGCCGCGCCGTGTTTGGTCGGACTCGACCGGCCGGCAATGGGTCAGCGAATGGAATGCCGGTACGCTCAGCGTTTATGATCCGCAAAAGAAGTTGTGGCAAACATGGAAGCTTCCGGGGGACACTCCGCTTGCTTATGGCGTCTTCGTCGATGTGGCGGATAAGGTATGGGTGTCAGATTTTTCCGGGAACGCGATTGTGTGCTTCGATCCTGAGACGGAGAAGTTCGAGAGCTTTCCTAGCGACCGCGCGAACGCGAATGTGCGCCAGATGCTGGGTCGCCCAGGCGAGCTTTGGGGCGCGGAATCGGGAACGGACCGGCTTGTTGTCATCCGCCATGGCAACGCAGCGATGGGCGAGTAACGAGGACATGGTGTGGCCGCAAGGGGTAGAGTGTCGAAGAATAAAGACAAGAAGGTGAAGCGGGCGGAGGCGAAAGCGCGCCGTGCCGTGATTAATACTGCGCTTGCCATGAGTTGCAGCGGACTGTCGCCTGGCCGTTCAGGCAACGTGTCGTGCCGCTGGAAAGACGGCATGCTCGTAACGCCGACCGGCATGGCCTATGAAGACACTCGCCTGCGCGATATAGTTTTTGTAGACGCAGACGGCAGTGTGCCGGACAAGAAGTCACGCAAGCCATCGAGCGAGTGGCGGTTCCATTTGGCGGCCTATCATGCGCGCCCCGACATGAATGCAATCGTTCATACACACTCGCTTCATGCGACTGTGCTCGCGTGCGCAAATAAAGAGATTCCGCCCTTTCACTACATGGTAGCGGTGACGGGTGGTAAAGATGTACCGCTCGTGCCGTACGCAACGTACGGCACCGATGAATTGGCGCAAAACGTTGGTAAAGCCCTGCGGTTGCGCAAGGCCTGCCTACTAGCGAACCATGGCCAGTTGGCGCTGGGCAGGACACTTGATGAGGCGCTGGAGCTGGCCAGCGAGATCGAGGTTCTGGCCACGCTGTACTGCAAGGTGCTGCAGCTTGGAGAGCCCCACCTCCTCTGCGACGCTGAAATGGACCGCGTCTTGCAGCGGTTTGAGAGCTATGGCCAGTACGGCCAAGACGATTGACCGTCTCTGCAATCTGGGTGTTGATCGGTGCGAATGCCGACTAATTCAAGTGAACAACCTATCCCGCTGCACAAGCATCCGCCGACCGCCCTCGACCATTCGGGTGTTCCGGTCGAGACCAGCGACCCGAGATCAGACGAGCCATTGGTGAATCTTGCCGACTATGGCATCGCCGCGCACGATTACTACGCTCGTACCGATGGCATGAATCCGCCCTACTATGGTGCGCTCCCGTCGGCTTCGGCGCATGTGTGGTGCCGTAAGTCGGTTGCTACAAAATTGATACAGGTCAATGAGGCGCTGGAGCGCCGCGGGCTGGAACTCTTCGTGCTCAACAGCTATCGATTGCTGCAAGTGCAATCCGACCTTTGGGCATTTTTTCATAGAGCGCGCGAAAGCGGTGCTAAAAGTACCGACCGAAGCCGATTGCATAACCTTTGCTGGCAAGTACTGTTCTGACCCCAGAGCCTTCGATGCCTCAGACTCCCGCACATGGCCAACGCATATAACTGGTGGCGCTGTCGACGCGACGCTCCGCGCTAAGGAGACGGGAGAACTGTTGTTCATGGGGAGCATTTTCGATGAGCCCTCCACTCTGAGCCATACCCAGCATTTCGAGATGGAGCTTAAAAGCAAAATTGCGAGCAATCATTCTATGCCGTTGAGCCACATGGAAGCACTTCGCAATCGTCGACTCTTGTACTGGACGATGTCTAAAGCGGGTTTTGCCAACTACCCTTACGAGTGGTGGCATTTTGATTGGGGCACGCAGATGTGGGTGGTCGATGTTGCGCTCAATGCAAATATTTCGAGTAAAGCGCACAACGCCTGGTATGGCCCGGTTCTATAAAGTCGGCCAGCTCGTCTGTATGCACGCCATCAATTGGCAAAGCGGAAGTGCATAACGTCGCCGTCCTTGACGACGTACTCTTTGCCTTCAAGGCGCATTTTACCGGCATCTTTGGCTCCCGTCTCGCCGCCTAGGCTGATGTAGTCGTCATAGGCTATGGTTTCGGCGCGAATGAAGCCCTTCTCGAAGTCAGTATGGATAACCCCGGCGGATTGCGGTGCCTTAGTGCCGCGCGTAACGGTCCAGGCCCGCGCTTCCTTGGGACCTACGGTGAAATAGGTGACAAGATCGAGCAGCGCATAGCCGGCGAGGATGAGTTTATTTAGGCCCGGCTCATCGAGGCCAAGATCCTTCAGAAACTCAGCTCGGTCCTCTTCTGCCAAGCCGGCAAATTCTGCTTCGATCTTGGCTGAGATGACGACGCAGCCGGCGCCTTCCACCGTGGCTTTCTCCTCGACAGCGCGCGAATGCGCGTTGCCCGTGGCCGCTGAGGCTTCATCGACATTGCACACGTATAGAACGGGTTTGGCGGTTAAGAGTTGAAGTGCGACGTAACTCGCTTCTTCTTCTGCGGAGAGCTCAGCAAGACGTGCGGGTTTACCTTCGCGCAAGAGAACAAGCGCCTTGTCTATGATAGCAACTTGCGCCTTTGCCTCCTTATCTCCGGTCATGGCCTTCTTCTCGATGTTGCTGCGGCGCTTTTCTAAGCTTTCCAGGTCGGCGAGCATCAATTCGGTCTCGACCGTGTCTGCATCTGCCGTGGGATCGATGCGCCCCTCCACATGCGTGACGTCACCATCCTCGAAACAGCGCAAGACATAGGCAATCGCGTCGACTTCGCGGATATGGCCAAGGAATTGGTTGCCCAATCCTTCGCCCTTGGAAGCGCCCCGCACTAAGCCCGCGATGTCGACGAAGGTGAGACGAGTCGGTATGGTCTGGGCTGACTTGGCTATCCCTGCAAGCTTGCTCAGTCGCTCGTCCGGCACGCCAACTTCGCCAATGTTGGGCTCGATGGTGCAGAAAGGATAGTTGGCGGCTTCCGCGGCCGCGGTCTGCGTCAGTGCATTGAAAAGTGTAGACTTGCCGACATTCGGCAGACCCACGATGCCGCATTTGAAGCCCATGTTGCCGTCCTGGGTGGAAGGTTGGAGAAGGTTGACATGCGCCGAGCGCAGCAGCCGTCAAAGAATGCCAGATGCCTAGGCTGTTCGGCCGGCCTTGTGAAGTCCATCATTGCCGCAAGGCACTGGTGAGCGCTTGTTTACCCCCATGCGAATGGCCAATTTTGATGATCGGATTTCGCGACTACGTTTTGCAACTAGAGTGATGATTGGCGTGGAGAATATGATGGCGCGATTTTCGTTGTGGGTGGGCGTTGTAATGACAGCCCTATCTATTGCCGGTGGCGCCATCGCGGGCGGCGGGGGCGAGCCGCCAGACAACGGCAAACTTTCGCCTCAGGAAGCTGGCGCTCGATATGGACAGGCGTTGGGGGCGGGCCGGCTCTGCAAGGGTTACAAGGTCTTGGCAGGTGCGGAAGAGCTTGCTGCGACCTTCGAGGGAGACGAGCTTAAGATATTTAAGGAGTCGGCCGCGCACGTCCTTCAGGCGTGGCAGAGAACGACCAATTGCCCGGATGTTCCAAACGTATGCATGCGTTCGCATTTGGCGAGCTGCTATGAGGCGATGAGAGAAATCGGCCCTGAGGGTAATCGCTACCCTGGCCTAATTGGATCCAGTCGGTGATTACGTGGCGAGCTCCTGGATACCGTCTGATTGGACAACATGTACCCCGGGTTCACTCGTCCGCGCACATACTAGCATAGCTTTCGCGACAGTCTCGGTGCGCACAGCTCGGTACTTCTTGAATGGGCCGATCATGATGGGGCCGAGTACCGCAAGCGCGCCGTTGCCGACCTCCTCAGCAAGACGAAATTCACTCCGCTCACCCCGCAAAAGAGATGGCCGCATGATGTAGGTCGAGCGCACACCGGCGACGGTAACGCCATCTTCCATTTCGCCCTTTGTGCGCATGTAGGGACTAGGAGAACTTGCGCTCGCACCAATGGCGCTGATCGTGACAAATGTTTGCGCTTGATGGGCGGCGGCCCACTTCGCAAGTCCAA
>JAUVPN010000072.1 GCA_030598645.1 Hyphomicrobium sp.
ATGACGATGACATTTTTGCGATTCAGAAAGATGCCCGCCATGCCCAACGTAAACAGAGACGCCGCGACGGTCAGATAGTGCTCAACCCCAATTGTCATCTGCCCTCGCTTTGTCAGCTCTGTCCATCAGGCGCCGGAATGACCGATCCACCTGATGGCACCTTGACGACCTCCACACTATCTTTCGGCGAGCGAGCAACTTGCGCCGCGATCGACTGACGACGCACGCCGGCCTTGTGTTGAAGGGTGAGCACAATCGCCCCGATCATTGCGACCAGAAGAATGAGGCCCGCAACCTCGAAGAAGAAGATGTACTTCGTATAAAGGATGTGCCCCAGAGCCTCGGTATTGGAAACGCCAGAATCGGTCGCTGGCATGGCAGCTGCAGGTTCATGCGCGACACCAAGACCAAAACCGCGTGCTAGGAATAGCAAGATGAGTTCGAGCAGCACGATACCGCCGACTAGCAATCCGACGGGGGCGTTTTTGATGAAGCCAGCCCTCAGCTCTGCGAAATCGACGTCGAGCATCATGACGACGAACAAGAACAGCACGGCCACCGCACCCACATAAACGATGATAAGAACCATCGCCAAGAATTCGGCACCCAGAAGGATAAAGAGACCGGCCGCGTTGAAGAAGGCCAGAATAAGGAACAAAACTGCGTGCACAGGGTTCTTAGCAACGATCACCATAACGCCGGCGACGACCGAGAACACCGCAAACAGATAGAAGAAGCCCGCCGTTAATGCCATCGGTAAGAACCCTGCGCCCTCTCTTGTCCGCCGTTTTCGTTGCGCACTTGGCGCACAGAGAAACCCGAGCCGACAGCACGCTGCCTGCATAAGCCAGCGCTAGGGGCAATACCCCATGCACTACTACAATCCAAGCGGCGAGACGCGAATGAGTGCAAAGAGTTTGCTCGGATGTACCTCTACATAATCAGCGGAAGGGTGCATCGAGCTCAAGGTTCCTTGCGATCTCCCGTTCCCACCGATCCCCATTGTCGAGCAGTCTCTCCTTGTTGAAGTAGAGCTCCTCGCGCGTCTCGGTCGCAAACTCGAAATTCGGTCCCTCCACGATGGCATCCACGGGACAGGCCTCCTCACAGAGCCCACAATATATGCATTTGACCATATCGATGTCGTAACGGGTCGTGCGTCGCGTGCCGTCATTGCGGCGCGGCCCGGCCTCAATCGTGATCGCCTGGGCAGGGCAGATCGCCTCGCACAACTTGCAGGCGATACACCGTTCCTCACCGTTGGGATAGCGCCGCAGTGCGTGCTCGCCGCGGAAGCGAGGCGATAAGGGCCCGCGCTCAAAGGGATAATCAATCGTCTTCTTCTTGGAAAAGAACTGGCGCATAGAGAGCCCGAACGCAGATGCGAACTCCCAAAGAAAGAGGGCTCTGACGGACTGTCCAAGGTTCATTGGGTACCGTCTCCAGGTGTCATCCCACGAGCACCTTCCCCCCGACGACCACCCCAATAATTGGAGATGGCGCCAGAGGTGCAATGGGTACGATACGGCTTAAGTGCGCCGCACGCTTCTGCAGCACGACTCGTCGATGCGGCGATATTCTTAGTGCCACTCATCTCAACACCACAAAACTCAAAAGTCCAAATACTTTGCACTTCATACTTTCAAGATAAGCGAGCTATTGTCCTTAGCTGCCCGTCACCAAGAAACCCCCACCGAAAAACTGAAGGACGGCTGCTACAGCCACAACCATGAACAGCGAAAGTGGAAGGAATACCTTCCAACCAAGCCTCATCAACTGGTCGTAGCGATACCGTGGCACCATTGCCTTGGCCATAGCAAAGAGGAAGAAGACGAAAACGCTCTTGCCGACGAACCAGACGATGCCCGGCACCCAGTTAAAAGGCGTGACATCCACCGGCGGCAACCATCCCCCAAGGAAAAGGAGCGTCGCAAGCGCACACATGGTCACGCAGGACACGTACTCGCCAAGCATATACAGCAAATAGGGCGTGGAGGAGTATTCCACCATGAAGCCAGCGACTAGCTCCGACTCGGCTTCAACCAGGTCAAACGGCGGTCGGTTCGTCTCCGCGAGTGCAGAGATGAGAAAGACGACAAACATTGGTAGAAGCGGCAGCCAATACCAATCAAGCAGCGAATTTGGAAGTCCGACGTGCGTGCCCAGACCCGTTTTCTGCGCGTTGACGATCTCAGTAAGATTCAGCGAACCGACGCACAAGATGACCGTGATGATCACGAAGCCGATAGAAACCTCATAGGACACCATCTGAGCCGCAGACCGCAGCGAACCCATGAAGGGGTACTTCGAGTTCGATGCCCAGCCCCCCATGATAATGCCGTAAACTGCCAGCGATGATAGCGCCAATAGGTAAAGGACACCAACGTTGAGGTCCGAAATCACCCACTTTCCCAAGCCATCTTCGTTGACAGGGATGGCAGCCCACGCGGCAAGCGCAAACGTTGCAGTCGCGATCGGACCCAACAAAAAGACGCCCTTATTGGCGCTGGCCGGAATGACCGGCTCCTTAAATGCAAACTTCAAAAGATCGGCGAAGGATTGCAGGAGTCCAAATGCACCGACGACATTGGGGCCGCGCCGCAACTGAACGGCCGCCCACACTTTGCGGTCCATCAGCAGTAGGTAGGCAACGACAATAAGCAGAACTACCAGAACGAATAGGCTCCAGCCGAGCAAACTCAAGAACCACAGGGCGTAGTCCCACCAGTCCTGATATGTGCCGTTACTCATCGCCGCTCAATCGATCTTTTGTTATTCCGCTGCCGTCACGCGCGGTCCGGCACTCATGTTCTTCTTTAACGCACTCATCTCCGCCAAAACAGAAGAGGCACGCGCAATCGGGTTCGTTAGATAAAAATCGCGAACGGGTGAGGCAAAGGGCTCGTCGATCGTCGCGCCCTTTAGCTTCGCCAGCGCCTCAACGCCCTCACGGCCTGCAGGCGTCATAGCCTCGAGCCTGGCCAGCTGCGGTGCTACTGCGTACATGGCGGACCTCAGCGCGGTCAACGTATCGTAGGGTAGCGTGTGATCCAGGCGCGCCGAAAGCGCGCGCAGGATCGCCCAGTCCTCCTTCGCATCTCCTGGTGCAAAGACCGCGCGCTTGGTCAATTGCGCCCTGCCCTCTGTATTCACGTACGTTGCACTTTTCTCCGTATATGCGGCTGCCGGCAGGATGACATTCGCCCGGTGTGCTCCCGCATCACCATGTGTACCGTGGTAGATGACAAAAGTTGAGCCTGCGCTCGCAGTCGATAACTCGACTTCATCAGCGCCCAGCAGATAGAGAACATCGAGCTTACCCTTCGCTGCGGCAGCGACCTGGTCTTGCGCATCAAGCGCCCCTTTTCCCATTGGTACGAGGCCAAGGTCCAGACCGGCGACGCGCGAGGCTGCCGTGTGGAGCACGTTGAATCCATTCCAGCTCGCGTCCTTGCCTTCTAAAGCGGCGAGCAGAATGCGTGCGGAAAGACCAAGGAGTGCTGCTCCGTCAGCACGCGAGTAGGCACCGGCGCCGATGATCAGCATCGGCCGCTCCGCACTTTTTAGATCCTTGGCAAAGGCATGCCGTCCTTCGGCTACCTCTACGAGCGTTGTCCGCCCCGCGCCGAGATAGTCATACGGATAAGTCAGAGCCGCCTGCTCGCCGATGACGCCAACCTTAAGATGGCCGGAGCGCCAGCGCTTGAGGATGCGAGCATTCAGTACCGCCGCTTCGAGCCGCGGGTTGGTACCAACAAGCATGATGGCATCGGATTGTTCGATGCCGGCGATGGTGCTGTTGAAAAGATAGCTTGCGCGGCCAAGCACTGGGTCAAGCTTTGCGCCATCTTGACGGCAATCGATGTTTTTCACACCCAGCGCAGTCATCAGCTCCTTCAGAGCAAACATTTCCTCTGCGCCGGAAAGGTCTCCTACGATCGCTCCAATACGCTCAGGTTTTGCTTCCTTTAATTTCGTCGCCGCGGCGTCCAGCGCTTCCGCCCAACTAGCTGATCTCAACTTTCCATTTTCGCGCACGTAGGGTCGATCGAGTCTCTGCGTTCTCAGACCATCAGCCACGTGACGCGTCTTGTCCGAAATCCACTCCTCATTCACATCGTCATTGTTACGCGGCAGAATTCTCATGACCTCGCGTCCGCGCGCATCCACGCGAATTGCCGAACCAACCGCGTCCATAACGTCATAAGACTCGGTCTTCTCAAACTCCCAAGGCCGGGCCATGTACGACCATGGGCGGTGCGTAAGCGCGCCGACGGGACAAAGATCGTTCACGTTGGCTGACATCTCGGTGAGGATGCCATGCTCAAGGTAAGTTGTGATCTCCATATCCTCGCCTCGACCGATCGCACCAAGTTCTTCAACTCCGGCAACCTCGGTCATGAAGCGCACACAACGAGTGCAATGGATGCACCGGTTCATAAAGGTTTTAATCAGCGGGCCAATGTACTTCTCTTCGACCGCGCGCTTGTTTTCAACAAAGCGCGAACCGCCGAACCCGAAGGCCATCGCCTGGTCCTGCAGATCGCACTCGCCTCCTTGATCGCAGATCGGGCAATCAAGGGGGTGATTGATGAGCAAGAATTCCATCACCCCTTCGCGGGCGTGCTTGACGAGCGGCGACTTGGTGGAAACCTCGCGGGGCGATCCGTCCCTGTTCGGCGGAAGATCGCCAACGCCCATGGCGCATGACGCTATCGGCTTGGCAATACCAACAACTTCTACTAGGCACATTCGACAGTTGCCTGCGATCGACAGGCGCTCATGATAGCAAAAGTGCGGAATCTCGACGCCAGCCTGATGGCACGCCTGTAGTACCGAGGTGCCGTCCGCTACCTCAATCAGAGTGCCGTCGATTATGATCTGCTTCGACATCTACCCCACGCAATCAAAACTTTATCGCGTTACAATTGCTAGAAGAGTGAGCCCGCCAAGAAACGCTACAAGCGACAGCCAACCTTTGGCGTACGGCGACAAAGGAACATCCCAGAACTTTGCCTTGATCCATAGTCCTGCGCCATAGCCTACTACAAGACCGAGTGTTGCTCCGAGCCAACCCCAAAGGAAATAGCCGACAACCGCACCGGCGACTGCACCGCCCATCGAAAAGAGCGAAAACGATGCGATTATCAGCGCCAGCAGGTCTACCACTGTATGATCCTTTGCAGACTTGTTTCACTCAGCTGCCTCTTTTAGCGCGGCCTGATACCGTTCAATGCGATCCTCGATAACGTCGCGGAAGTTGCGGATAAGGCCTTGTACGGGCCAAGCCGCGGCATCGCCTAACGCGCAGATGGTATGGCTCTCGACTTGCTTAGTTACATCGAACAGCAAGTCAATTTCGCGTTTTTCTGCCTCGCCGCGCTGCATGCGTTCCAGCACACGATACATCCAACCCGTTCCCTCGCGGCACGGCGTGCACTGACCGCAAGACTCGTGCTTGTAGAAGTAAGCAATGCGAGTGATAGCCTTGATCGGGTCGGTTGACTTATCCATAACAATAATGCACCCGGTGCCCAGCCCCGATTTCAACTTCGTGAGAGCATCGAAGTCGAGCGTTAGGTCTTGGCATTGCTCTGCCCGGATTAACGGCATCGAAGAGCCCCCCGGGATCACCGCTAGTAGATTGTCCCACCCCCCTCGCACGCCGCCTGCATGCCTATCAAGTAGCTCTCTTAGGGGTATGCCCATCTCCTCCTCAACGACACAGGGCCGCTCCACGTGGCCGGAGATCTGGAACAGCTTGGTGCCGGCGCTATTGGGGACCCCGAGCGCAGCAAACCAATCACCACCACGTCGCAGAATGTCAGGAACGCAGGCGATGCTCTCTACGTTATTGACCGTCGTTGGGGAGCCATAAATCCCGCAGGCCGCCGGGAACGGTGGCTTAAGGCGAGGCATACCTTTTTTGCCCTCGATGCTCTCCAAAAGGGCTGTTTCCTCTCCACAAATGTAAGCGCCTGCACCGTGGTGAACGATGATATCTAGGTCCCAGCCGTTAACATTGTTCTTGCCGATCAGCTTTGCGGCATAGGCCTCATCAACTGCCGTCTGAAGATGTTCACGCTCGCGCATGAACTCGCCACGAATGTAGATGAAGGCCGTATGTGCCCGCATAGCAAAGCAGGCAAGCAAAATGCCCTCAATCAAAAGATGCGGATCGTGGCGCATAATTTCCCGGTCCTTGCAGGAGCCGGGCTCGCTCTCGTCGGCATTGACCGCGAGGTAGGATGGACGTGGATCGTTCTTAGGCATAAAGGACCACTTTAAGCCAGTGGGGAAACCTGCCCCACCACGACCTCGAAGCCCTGACGTCTTTACCTCATTGATGATCCAGTCGTGACCCTTCTCAATCAGCGTCTTGGTATCAGACCACGCGCCGCGCGCCCGAGCGCCCTTAAGGCGCCAATCCTGAAAGCCGTAGAGGTTGCGGAAAATGCGATCCTTGTCTTCAAGCATTGCCCGCCGCCTCGTTTTCCTCAGACCTTAGCCGCATTCTTCTTGACCATATCCTTGAGTGTTGTGGGGCCACCCACTGGGCACGAGGCCTGCCGCCCAATCTGCGAACCGGGTTTGGGCGGCTTGCCTGTTTTCAACCCATAAAGCAGCTTTTCGAATAACTCTGAATCCAAGTCCTCATAAGTATCCCTTGCAATCATGACGACAGGCGCGTTGGCGCAGCACCCCAAACACTCAACCTCTTCCCAGGAGAAGCGGCCATCGCCTGAGAGTTCGTGGGGCTTCTCCCCAATCTGCTTCTTGCAGATCTCTAACAGCACCTCTGAGCCACGCAGCATGCACGGCGTGGTGCCACACACTTGAATATGCGCAGTCGAGCCCACGGGCTGAAGCTGGAACATCGTATAGAAGGTGGCGATCTCAAGAACGCGGATGTAGGCCATGCCCAGCATGTCGGCGACAACGCGAATGGCCGGCTCCGTGCACCAGCCTTCTTGCTCCTGAGCGCGCCAGAGCAGCGCGATCACCGCGGACGCTTGTTTGCCGGGCGGATATTTGGCAATGTTCTGTTTCGCCCACACTAGGTTCTCGGGCGTGAATTCGAACCTGAGAGGCTGCTCAGGGTAAAGGCGACGAACGGCCAAGGCTAGCACCTCTTTGAAGCGCGGCGACACCTTAGCGTCACTCGCCACAGAACCTCGCGATGCACCACCCGGCTTCGTTCAGTTTGGTGCAGCGCACATTTATTCCCCTACGTCTAACCGACTGTAAACGCAAGGTCTTGACGTGAAAACTTGACTGGCAATTCAGGCCCCTAATGCGCGATGACCTTTTGGTCACGCCACTGCGTAGCGATCCGATATGCAGTATGACACTCACAATGCACGCAACGAAAAATACAGCCGACTTCCTCCATCACAACAGAAGACTTGTTCAGCATGCTCACGTCTGCGAACGGGGATCACAGCCCAAAGCAGATAGAATTTCGGAGCCCATCCGAGGTATATCAGCACACGTCCGCGAAGTTATCGGTCGACTTCGCCAAAGACAACGTCGATTGAGCCGAGGATCGCGGAGACATCGGCAAGCATATGCTTGCGAGTCAAATAATCCATGGCCTGCAAATGCGCGTAGCTCGGCGCGCGGATCTTGCAGCGATAAGGCTTGTTAGAGCCATCCGACACGAGGTAGACGCCGAACTCACCCTTCGGTGCCTCGACAGCCGCATAGACCTCGCCCTCAGGAACGTGGAAACCTTCGGTATAGAGCTTGAAGTGGTGAATTAGCGCCTCCATGGAGCGCTTCATGTCCGCGCGCCGAGGCGGCACGACCTTGCGATCCTCGGCAACAAACGGACCCTGCCCTTCTGCAGACTGCAGTTTCTGACAGCATTGCTTTATGAGGTTCACGGACTGGCGCATCTCCTCCATGCGCACGAGATAGCGGTCGTAGCAGTCGCCGTTTTTGCCAACCGGGATATCAAAGTCCAATTCAGAGTAGCACTCATAGGGCTGCGCCTTGCGTAGATCCCACGCCGCGCCCGAGCCACGCACCATGACACCGGAAAATCCCCAATCGAAGCAATCCTTCAAGCTAACCGTGGCGATGTCGACGTTGCGCTGCTTGAAAATGCGATTGTTGGTGAGCAATCCCTCGATATCATCCAGGACTTTGGGGTGGGCCTCTGAGAATGCGTATATGTCGTCAATGAGATCTGAAGGCAGGTCCATATGGACACCGCCCATGCGGAAATACTTGGCGTGCAAACGGCTACCGGATGCGCGCTCGTAGAAGATCATCAACTTCTCGCGCTCATCGAAGCCCCACAATGGGGGCGTCAGCGCACCCACGTCCATCGCCTGCGTCGTGACATTGAGGAGATGAGAGAGAAGTCGGCCAATCTCGCTATACAGCACGCGGATGAGTTGGCCGCGTTTGGGTACCTCAAGCTTCAATAGCTTTTCTGCTGCAAGACAGAAGGCGTGCTCCTGGTTCATGGGCGCAACGTAGTCGAGCCGGTCGAAATAACCGATCGCTTGCAGGTAGGTCTTGTGCTCTATGAGCTTCTCGGTACCACGATGCAGCAGGCCGATGTGTGGGTCGACTCGTTCCACGACCTCGCCGTCAAGCTCCAGAACGAGACGCAGCACGCCATGGGCCGCAGGATGCTGCGGCCCGAAGTTGATATTGAACTGCCGGATGTCAGTCTCGCCCATCAACTTTTCCTTCCAGCGGGGCAATAGGCGAAACGCGAGCTTTCTTAGCTTTTTCGTTGACGCGAGAAACGAACTTGGACCACGGCACAATGATTCGCTCGTGATGGCCCTCGCCGATTAGATCAATTCCATCGTGCGCCTTTACTTTGAAGCAAACGCGGCGGCCTTGAACCTTCGTACACTCGGCTTCAACCGTTACGGTTTGGCCAGGCACCGTTGCCGCCAGATGCGTGACATCGATATGCACACCAAGACTGCCTTCACCAGTATCGTGATGTGGCGCCAAAACTTTCATGCAGGTCCACTCCATGAGCCCCACCATAAAGCCGGTAGCAAAGACCGTCGGCATCTCCTTGAACTCTTCTGCCTCGGGGTACAGGTTCGGAACGGTCTTCTCAGCAGGCACACGATACGAGAAACTAGCACTCGCGCATGGTTTTAGGCTGTCCTTCATCGGGTCATCCCTTACCTCCAGTAGACCCATCACCCGCCTTCTCGTCGCCGGGCAGCACGTATTCTGGCCCTTCCCATGGAGATTCGAAGTCGAATGAACGGAATTCCTGCGTCAGCTCGACCGGCTCGTACACGACACGTTTTTGCTCATCGTCGTAGCGCACCTCAACGTACCCCGTGAGAGGGAAGTCTTTGCGCATGGGATGGCCCTGGAACCCGTAGTCGGTGAGGAGACGCCGCAAATCAGGGTGGCCTGAGAACAGAACGCCAAACATGTCATAGGCCTCGCGCTCGAACCAATTGGCCGCAGAAAATAAGCCAACGATACTCTCAATCGGCTTTGACTGGTCTGTTTCGAGCTTTACGCGGATCCGTTGATTCAGTCGCGGAGAAAGGAGATGATAGACAACGTCAAAGCGGCTCGCACGCGCGGGCCAGTCTACGCAGCAAATATCGATTAGAATTTCGAAGCGGCAGCGTGGATCATCACGCAAAAATTTCATGACATTGACGATCTCCTCGCGCGCGATTCGGAGCGTCAACTCGTCGTGAACTACCATTTTGGACTGGATTGCAGCTGGGAGCTGGCTGGCGATGTGTTCGCCCAAGTCTTGAAGTGAGTAAGCCATCTTCGGTCCTGCTATGGCAAGGCACCCGAAAGCTTCAACGCCTCAGCCGCCGCATCTGTTGCATAAAGCCCGACCCGCCCTTTACGGGGAAGACCCAATCCGCGCTTTTCGCTGCGCACC
>JAUVPN010000225.1 GCA_030598645.1 Hyphomicrobium sp.
AGACGCTCGATCACTTGTGGCGCGAGCATCTCATCACGCTTGAGCATTTGCGCCAGGTCATCGGCTTTCGAGCCTACGGTCAGCGTGACCCGCTGAACGAGTATAAGAGCGAGGCTTTTGTTCTATTTGAGAGCATGCTTGCACGCCTGCGCGAAGCTGTGACAGGCCAGTTAATGCACGTCGAGCTCGCGCCGCCCGATGACCAGCCGGAGCTGCAGCCGGTCGAGTTGCCACCCATGGAGGCTCATCACATTGACCCCTTCTCGGGTATGGACGAGCTAGAGCTTGCGGATGCCGCCATTGAGGCGGACAGCCGCGGTGAGTTCCAGTTGGAAAAACGCGCGCCGCTGAAAACACGCAGAGGGAGCGGGGCGATCAATCCCAAGGATCCTGCAACGTGGGGTAAGGTCTCACGTAATGCGACCTGTCCTTGCGGCTCGGGCAAGAAGTATAAGCAATGTCACGGCAAGCGTGATTAAGCACGGCTTCAAACGAAGACCCGCCTGAGCCTGGCAGAGCAGATAAGTCTTTTGCTACATCCAATTTGGTCAGCTGCATATAAGCGCTTAGAGCGAGATGTGGCGCAGCAGATGTCGTGATCGGCAACCTCGGCCTTGAACTCTGCAAGCGTTATCAATCAAAAGCGCGGCTGAGCATCAAGGGCCCGGTTAGGCCTTCAAGGCCCGCGCTGAAACTCGCGCCCGTCGTAGCGATCTCGGCGTGCGTGGTTTGCTGACATCCAAGATTGTGTGCGAAATCTTCGACTTTGCTGAACGCACGCGCTGATCGGTAAAAGTAGCCGCTCTTGCAGCCGAGCGCCCGGCAATGATGATCTCGAGGCCAGGCTGGAGTGCAATTTGTTGAGCGACATGCTTCTGACATGCGCCGCAGCCGCCGACCATGAGAAAGCGTCCGCTCAACTGCCCGTTAAAGCGTCCGAGCAGTTATCTTCAACCGTTCCGCTACCATCCTTGTCGATGCCCGCGTTCTGGAACACATAGCGGCCCTGGCAGACACTAACGCGCGGGGGTAGACGGCTATCCTCAAAAAGGTCATAACCCTGCTTCAGCTGTTGCCAGAACGGGGCGTCAGAGCTCCGCGCATGAAGCGCCATGTTGCGTTCGGTCATACGGAACGGAAAGACCTGGACCTGAAACCGTTCTTGGCCTGATTTTAGCGCGGCCGTAACGAGGGCCCAAATTTCTTCGATTACCGCGTCCGTCATAGCGTAGCAGCCGATCGATGCGCAGCCGCCGTGGACCATCAAAAATGACCCTGTACGACCGTGTGCACGGTCGAAGGTGTTGGGGAAGCCAAGATTGAATGAGCGATGGTACTTGCTCGCGGGATTTAGAGCCGTAGAGTCGACCGTGTAGAACCCTTCGGGTGATTGGCGGTCTCCTTCCTTGTGCTTCGGCCCCAGATGGCCCGACCAAAGGCAGATCGGATAGGTGGCAAAGCGATGGAAACGGCCATCACGCAGCATCCAAAGTTCCAACTCGAAATCGCGCTTGAAGATGCGCATAAAAATTGGTGCGCCGGCTTCTAGCTCTTTCGCCGCGAGCCGTCCGGGCAGGTTTGAAAGATTTGGAGTACCAGGTAGCGTTCGCCCTGCCCTCGCGAGGGTCCACCTCTTTGAACGCTCGGCCCGAATTATCTCGTGTTCAATTGCCTCAACGATTATCGGCCAATAGACGATGAGAACGCCCACGAAGATGGCCGTCACTAATCCAATAACAGTGATCAGCGAAAGCCGTGGGCGGCGTCTGCGGCTAGCCATCGGTTCGACAGCCCTTCGATATCAACAGTAGGACGTGGCGCATGCAGCGAAGAGGCAAGGCGTGTCCGACCCCAAACGAATGCACGCGCTATTGGGAAAAGCCTAGGGTGGACAAGATTTCCGCCGTGACCGGGCCACCCAGACCGAAGGATTTGGCGAAGCCCGAACTTGTGCCGCTTTTTGCGGTCCGCGTGCTCGCTACCTTACGCATCTTTGGTCCAGGGACTTTGATGCGTTCCCAAGCAAGCTGCTGCTCGTAGGGCTTTGGCGTGAATGGCTCGACGATTGGCCTCCGGAAGCGTGGGCAGGTCCGATCAGCACGTATCGAGCTGTTCGCGGGTAACTTCACGTTAACGACGTAGCGGCGCTCGCAGACCGCAACCGTCGGGGTTAGGCGGTAGGTTTCGAAGTAGTCATAACCCTGCTTCAGCGTGCGCCAGAAAGCATAGTGCTCATTGCGTCTATGGCGCGACATGTTCTTTGAGGTCATCCGAAACGGGAAGGCATGAACCTCGAAGGCCTTTTGACCGCCAGCGAAGGCCTCACGCGCCAGCGCGTAGATCTCTTCCATAAGCGCATCCGTCATGGCGTAGCAGCCGGCGGACTTGCAATCTCCATGCACCATTAGCCACTGACCAGTACGCTTCTTCGAGCGGTCATAGGCATTGGGATAGCCGATGTTGAAGGCCAGGTGGTATTTCGAGTTGGGGTTCATCTGCTCTTCGGTGACGCGGTAATAGCCTTCTGGGGCCTGGCGATCACCAAGGGCCTTCTTGGGGCCGACTTTGCCGGACCAATTGCAGATTGGATAAGTTTTGAAGTGATAGAAGCGACCGTCATCGCGCGCCTTCCAGACCTCAAGCTCGGACTCTTCCTTGAAGATGCGCACGAATATCGGGGCCCCCTGCTCCATGCCCTTACGGCCGAGCAGCATCATGGTGTTCTTGGGCAGTGGCTGGAGGGCAGGTGAGGACAAAGGCGCGTTGCCGCAGCCGGAAACAGACCATGCCGCTGTGACGGCTGCCACAACGGCCAAACAACGGGCTCCAAACTTCGAGCCTAGGATGGTCATACTCATACGCAGTGCCCCTCGCGCACGGTGATCACCATCGATTCCCACCTCTCAAGATATCGTTAACAATTCGAAATGCCTAGTGGCTTCCCACAGGACATTTTGCCTGCCTGGATACTCCAATTATTATTACGATGAGTTAGACGGTAATTGGGCGGCAAAAACGGGTCGCTGCCCGGCAGGGACCAGAAATTCAAAGCGCTTGACCGATCTGCATAAACCGTTCCTGGCGTTGATTACGGATATCCGCTGGCGTCTTTCTTTTAAACTCAGAAAGAGCTTTAGCTATTGCGTCCCCCGTTGCCCTAATCACCGAATCGCGGTCGCGATGGGCTCCTCCTATCGGCTCGGAGACTATGACGTCAATGACTCCGAGTTGTGCTAGGTCTTGCGCTGTTATCCTCATATTTGTGGCCGCATCAATGGCCTTGGTGGAATCACGCCACAAGATGGAAGCAGCGGCCTCCGGGGAGGCGACCGTATAAATTGCATGTTCAAGCATAAGGATGCGGTTCGCGGTTCCGATGGCAATGGCGCCGCCTGAGCCGCCCTCACCGATCACTACAGCGACAAGTGGCACGCCGACGCCAAGACAGCAATCGGTCGAGCGTGCAATGGCCTCCGCTTGCCCTCGCTCCTCTGCGGCGATCCCCGGGTAGGCGCCTGCCGTATCGATGAGCGTGATGACAGGTACGTCGAAACGATCGGCCATCTCCATCAGCCGCACAGCCTTTCGGTATCCTTCTGGCATTGCCATTCCGAAGTTGTGCCGGATCCGGCTTTCCGTATCGGATCCTTTTTCGTGGCCGATGACCATGACTGTCTGTCCGCGGAATCGGCCCAACCCGCCCACGATGGCCTCGTCCTCAGCGAAGTATCGATCGCCAGCCAACCGCGTGAAGTCTTCGATCAACGCTTCGACGAAGTCGAGGCAGTGCGGGCGTTCGGGATGACGTGCTACTAGCGTTTTTTGCCAGGGCGTGAGCTTGGAGTAGGTTTCCTCCAGCGCGTCATGCGCTTTTTGCTCCAGCTTCTTGATCTCGTCGGCAATCGAGACGGGTTTGTCATCGCCTTCAAGGGTGCGCAGTTCTGCAACCTTGCTTTCAAGTTCGGCGATCGGCTTCTCGAAGTCGAGGTAGGTGCGGATAGCTGGGGGGCGATCCAATTCGGTGCTCATGGTGCTCAGGGGGTGACCAGCGATCAATAAAATAGATGAGTGTGCGGCGCACAATCGCCCCTGAGCTTCGCCCCTGTCAAGAACGACAGGCCAGACGGCCTAATTGGACCCTCAGGTTTTAGTACTTCCGCCCTTCTTGGCCAGAGGGTGGTGCTCATGCACAAGCTTCTTTAGCCGTTCTTCGAGGACGTGCGTATAGATCTCCGTCGTGGAAATATCAGCGTGGCCCAGCAGTTGCTGCACGGATCGCAGATCTGCCCCTCGATCTAGCAGATGGCTGGCAAAGGCATGGCGCAGCACGTGAGGGCTAACGCGACCGGGATCGAGACCCGCTTCTGTCGCAAGCTGCTTGAGGTCCTGCGCAAAGCGCTGGCGAGTCAGGTGTCCTCGGGCGCTCTTAGAGGGGAAAAGCCATTTGGTTGCCACGATCGCTGCGAAGTCTTCGTTCGACTTGCGTCCAAGCTGAAGATATCGCTCAAGCGCCGCCCGCGCCGGACTGTTGAGGGGCACGAGACGCTCGCGTCCGCCTTTTCCTTTGATGGTGAGTACCCGCGCGTCACCGGCGAGAACGCTGCGCGGCAAAGACAAGAGCTCGCTAACCCGCATGCCGGTCGCGTAAAGCATTTCGATAAGGCAATGCGAGCGTATCGCACGCAGTCGTTCCAAGCCCTTTGCCGTGACGGTGCGTTGAGCTGC
>JAUVPN010000044.1 GCA_030598645.1 Hyphomicrobium sp.
CGTTTCCCCTTCTTCGATCGTGAGCGATACGTTGCGCAACGCATAGCTTTGACCGCCGTCGAAGGATTTGCTGACGTTGTCGAGGACGATCATATGCGCTCGATGTTGTTTATGTTTCGGCAATAGCACGAATTGCGCACAATGGGTGCCCGCTGGCGAAGGTATGTTTTTGCTCGCATGTCCGTTTTAGGGGCAATGCGGACATTAGCGGAATTCGCTGGCCAGGCGAACTATACGTCTCCGGTGATGATCCAGGGTCGCCCTCAAAGCGTTTCTTTGGAACAACAACCAGGAATCTGCGTTATGGCCGTCAGCAGAATGTGCTCGTTACCGGCGTTGCCGGGTTTCTTGCGAAGTAGTTGGTATCTGTTCTTCTCCACATGCAAAATACTTACCGCGTTCATAGCCTCGGCCCTATACCTCAGCTCAGCACCGGCTCTTGCTGAGGATCCGCTTGAGGGCTTTCAGCCACTCGGGCGCCTCGTGTCAGTGGGTGAACATAAGCTTCATATTCATTGCACGGGTAGAGGATCACCGACGGTACTACTTGAAGCTGGGATTGGCGGCAATCACTTAGATTGGATCTTGGCGCAACCCATTATCGCACGGCAGACGCGGGTCTGTAGCTATGACCGTGCGGGGTACGGGTGGAGCGAACGCGGACCGAAACCTCGGCTTGCCTCTAGTATTTCCGCGGAACTTCAGGTGTTAGTAAGGCGCGCTGGTCTTGAGGGTCCGTTTGTTCTTGTCGGACACTCATTTGGTGGGCTGCTTTCCATATACTACGCTGCGAAGTACGCCGACCAAGTTGTTGGTTTGGTGTTGGTCGACTCTATGCATCATGACCAGTACGACGTTTTTGCTGAGGAAGGTATCAAAGTTGCCAGTGAGCCGTCACGCGCAGTGATTTATTCGGGACGTGACCTGCTGACGTACGGCATTCCCCCCGTTTACCAGGACATGGCTTACGAGCTCGCAACCACCGATAAAACTCGCTCGTTCATGTTTAATGAGTTGCGCAACATGAAAGGCACAATGAGCGAAGTACGGCCGGTGAACCTGCGCGGCCTGCCTGTGCGTCTCATTATTCATGGTCGTCGTGAATGGGACAAAATTTATAAAGACGGCCGCATGGAAAGAGTGTGGCGTACCTTGCAAGCCGATCTTCAAAAGACTCATCGCGGCGCACCTCTAATTTTGGCCGCCGACGCCGGACATCAAATACCGCTCGATGCGCCCAAACTTGTTGCACAGGTTGTCAGCGATGTCGTTGCGGTCGCAAGACGCTCTCGTCCAGACGCTTATGGCAACGACTGACGTTCCTGGAACCACATCACTGGCGTCATAGCGAACCCCTGAGAATATCGGTTCGATCCGCAAGATCACAATTCTGGCAGCGGTGTGTCGGCTATTTCGGGCAAAGCGGACATCGATACCGTCTTTGAGAATGCGCGATTTACGCGCGAAGGCAGATATTTGAGAGTCTTAATGAGATGTCCATTATGCCTGGGAAGAAATGGTCCCTCGTCGTAGGTGTTGTGGCCTCGGTTTTCTGGGCGCTGGGAGCCGGATGGTACAAACTGCAAGCCGACGATCAAAGTGCATTCGAGGTTTACTCATTCTACTTTGACCTTTGCAGCAGCAGGAGGGGCAAACACAAAGATTTTGATTTTCAGCGTTGCTTGGAACAGGGAAATAGAACTTACAAAGCCCACATGGAAGAACGCTGGCAAAATGCTGCCTTCATAGCTCTTGTCCCAATCCTGCCCGGATGGGGTATCGCCTATCTCGTCTTCGTCACATGGCGACGGGTGGCAAAGAATTATACACGCACTGAAAAGTGACATTCACGGCAAGTAGTGGTGGTTAGGCTTCCACAAACTTGTGCCCTTTGGGCACTTAGCGGACATTGCGCCCCCTCAATCCAATGTCAGATTTCGGGGTAAGGTGGACATCCCCTCTGATGTGAAGGATGTCCATCGTGCCGCAGTAACGGTCATTGCGAGCAAAAAGTGCTACTTGCACACTCTTGCATAAGGGCTCGGTGTGCGTGGAGAATGAGAGCAATGGGAGCGACATGAACATCCCGTCTGGTTCAGCAGAGCTCCTACATCGCCGTGTGCCACCGCCTCGGTCAGTCGATAAAATGGTCCGCAACAGAAGCATTATTTTTAGGGCGAGCAATCGGCATGAGCGCTAACGAAATTGTGCTGACGGCAGATAGCACGCACGCGCTTGCCGAACATTTGGCAATCGCCAGGAATAGGCGGCAGCCAATTTTCTTAATCGCGCTGGGGTGCGCCGCAGCTGTGCACGCAGCGCTCATTCTCGGAGTCATTAGTTATTCACCGCGCTATATTGGCGATCCCGACGGAAGTTCGAGGGTCATTAATATTGAATTGATCGACGAGGCCGACTTCCAGAGCAGAGCATCTGTCACGAGTCGACCGGGCAATTCGCCGTCAGCCCCCGCTACCAGGGCGCCGCGCCGGCCCGAAGCGGGGCGCCCCTCTGCCCCCACCCTTCCGCAGAAATCGGCTGACCCGCCGCCGCTCAAGACAAAGAAGCCTGACCTGCCGTCACCGCCAGATTCCTCGGCAAAACGTAGCCCGACCAAGTTTGCTCCGAATTACGAATTCAAGCCGCCAGCAGAATTGGACCTGCGCGTGCCGTTCAATGCGACAACGCGTAGCGCTTCGAGTGGGCCGCAAGGCCGCTCGTCAGCGGTTGCCCGGCCGCCAGGTGTTACGCGATCAGGGGAGAATGATAAATTCGGGCGCGACGTCATACGGAGCTTAAAAAAGACGATGCCTCCACCGAGCGGCATCAAGGGTCGGGTTACCATAAGAATTTTCTTGGACGAAAAAGGCAACATTGCAAAGGTCGAACTTGTTCAGAGCGGGGGCAACCGCGAATTGGATCAAAGCGTTCTGTTCTCGGCGCAACAGGCGAACTTCCCATACCCACCCAATGGCGCGACGGTGGCGGATCGGACGTTTCGCGTGACCTACGTCTACAGATGAGATGGGCGTTTGGTGGAGATTTCTCCGGGGTTCAGCTGGTACCCCTGCTCAAGCAGTCAAAGCGGACGTTCCTGAGGTGCCCTCCCATGTCCGCTAAGTGCCAATAGCGGGCATCCCGCTCGACACGATCCATCGAGGTGCTCAGGCGGCATGCCTACACTCCTTGGAACTTGCTGTAGAACTCACGGATGCGGTCGGCATTGGCGCCAAGATCAGAGACGCCTACGCGGGATTTGGAGCGAACATCAATCCGCGTTGTCTTGCCTTCGGTGGTGAGCCGAACGACAAAGTCGTCGATGAAGCCGAACCAGAAGGAGGTGTACGTCGCCTCTATAGTTGAGGTGCCGTTGGAGCTTTCCTTCAGGATGTCCATTTTCATATCTTGAAGGGTCGCCCGCGCACGCCTGACTGCTTCCTTGATGCCCATGTCGACGACAACCGGCTTGATGTCCGGAAACGCTTTTTTCTGTG
Organism: Hyphomicrobium sp.; assembly: GCA_030598645.1. Next base: position 3,495 of record JAUVPN010000044.1, read on the forward strand.
CCTCAGCGATTGTCAAATCTGAATGCGGCGCTTGCTGTGCTTCCATGTATTCGGGCGGATTATTTCTAGGAAACGCCGCACCGGCAACAATCTTCGGAGGATGATCAAAGTCAGTCGTTATGTCATGGATGAATGGGTTCGCTCCAACAAGTTGCTCAAACTTTATTGGAACGATGGCAGCGCACCCTACCGCAATGGTTGCGAGGAGCAACAACACCGAGAGGTTGCGGGTCTTGAATAGTGCGATGATGAATGACAATCCTGACAACCCTGCCAAAGTGATTGCAGGTAGTCTCAAGCCACGCATGATGGTCAATCCGGTTTCATAATTCCACCAGCCAAAACGCGTCCCTGGTCCAGCAACAGAAATTGCGGCTGCCGCTGCAAATGCAAGTAAAGCTATAATTAGCAGAATGCCTCTCATTGGTGAGCCTCATGCGAAGCCAAACAGCTTGATACAGGCCAAAGCCGACATATGCATCGAGATATTCGATACACTGGACACTATTCTGACGACCAAGCTTTCGCGAGCACCACCAGCAGGCGGTCCTGCCAGAGCAGGGACGATCGGCAGAACCGTTACGTTTCTTCTAAACTGCCTCGCCCTTGGCGTTCGTGGTCCAGACAGGCTGGCTGGCGCCCTGCATGTAGAGCATCGGCTGGTCCCAGAACTGAGGGGTCTTCATCTTTTCAACCTGCGAGGCGGGCCGCGTGTATTCGCCAAAGGCGGTCATGCCTGTCACCAGGTTAGGTTCCAAGATCTGGTGCTCTTCGCCAAGGTTCTCATAATTCTCGATGACCCGCTTGTCATTGAAGCCAAGGCTGGTCATGTACTGCACGCATTGCGTTAGCGTGACCCGGACGGAGTAGCTCCCACCCTCCTTGGCGCGGCGCAGAAGCGCAGCCTTGGCGCCGATCGCGCCTAGATAGCCAGTCATTATATCGCAGACCACGTTGACCTGCTGCGGCAGCAGCGGCTGATCGGGTGTGCCCTCCGCCGTGTAGAGGCCGGCAATGCCGCCAGCGCTCAAGTCGTAGCCCGGCCAGTTGGTCCAGGGCCCCTCGTGGGTGTTCAGCTTGACGCTGACATAGATTACGCCAGGGTTTCGTTCGGCCAGCGCCTGCGCCGAATAGCCCTCGCTGTCTGCCAGACCGGGGCGCAGGTTCTCGACAAAGACATCGCCTTCTTCGATCAGCTTGTAGACGTGCTTGCGGTTCTCTGATTCGCGGGCATCCAGATAGGCCTGCCGCTGCCCGGCGTGAGCGGTAAAGAAAAAGTTCCCGAACTCGACCCAGTCAGGCATGTCGAGGTTGAGGCACTCGGCCCCCTGCATCGCCAATGTCCGGCAGACACAGGGCCCGGCAACCGCATGCACAAACGACAGGACTTTCAGCCCAGACAGCGGGCGTTCGCCCTGCGGTAGCGGAACAGGCGGACCATCGGCGATCTTTTCGATGTGGATGAGAGGCGTTTCCTGATGGACGCGGCCCTGTTCTGTCGCGGCCCATTCCTCTTTCGTGCGGATGATGTGCAGCGGTAACTGCACGGCTTCGGCGGCCGCTTCCAGTTCCGCGGATTCGCGTCGGGCCATCGCAGCGCGCACCTGTCCGATATCGGGACCGCAGCGCAAGAGGTTCATGGCCTTGCGCTGCTGACTCGGATAGGGGGGCGACAACACCATCCACCGGCCGTCGCGGGCGCGCGCAATACTTGGATTCAAAACAAAGACGTTCTTATTCCATGCCTTCGAAACGCCGCTGATCGTGGTATAAGACAGCGCATCCTTCTGCCAAGGGCTCTGTTCGATCCAGGCTTTGCGCAGATCGATATGGATGTCCTGGCTTTCACCTGTCCGTTCCTTCCAGATGGCCGCATCGGCGACTGCATTTGCAGCTAGAACGCAGGCGGTTGTTGCGCCCGCCTTTATCACGGTCTTTCTGACAGGTTCCTTACCTGCAAAGGTGACTTTTCCACCGCCGTCCTCAATCGCCATACCGGCATCGCGCAGGATGTTGTCCGTTACCTTACGCAGGTCATCATGGGTTTCAGCATTCTGCTCCGTGATCATTTTCTCTCCTTGGCGCGCTGCTTCGATACTTGGTACCGGGCTTAGTCCATCCATCCGTTGTCTAGAGGGTGCACAGCCTTACGGATAGGTGCACGCTAATCGGTCATAGATATCGGCAAAACCGGCTGCCATTGGCGTTTGGTGCAAACAAACGAATCCGTCGGGGCAACTCCGTCAATGGCACCTAACGGACGACAGTGAGGTCCAGCAATGATTTGCAGGCCACTATGCAGAAACGTCCCTAGCCGGATGTCGGCTCTGCACTGGGAAGCGGACATTTTCAGATGCGGCTTAGATGTCCGCTAAGTGCCAAAAGCGGACATGGCTCCAGGCTTTTCATGTCCTCTGATTGGGCACTGTGACCGGGACAAGCATCCTTTCGATGGATTCGCGCCTCGGCTCATATTGGGGTGGGAGCTTTAGGCTTCTTCCAAGATCTTGCGCTGTCTCATCTATTGTGAATCCTGGCCGGTCGGTCGCGATCTCGAACAGCACGCCGCCCGGCTCACGGAAATAGATCGAATGGAAATATTGGCGATCGATTGTCGGCGTGACAGCATACCCCGCTGCCATTAGCTGGTCCCGCCAGATCGTCTGTTCATCTAAGTTGGGCGCACGAAATGCCACGTGGTGGATGCTCCCCGCACCCATCTTGTCATGCATTCGCTCCGGCTGAGTACGCAGGTCAATAATTGATGTGCTCTCGCCATCAGCCGCGCGAAACCGTATTCGGTCACCTTCTTGATCCACTTGCTTGTAACCAAGCAGCGCCGTCAGGAGGTCAGCGGTCGCGTCTGGGCACTCGAGGCACAGCGTCACGCCGTGGATTGCTTCAATATCAGTTACTTCTTCAGCCTTTGTGACTGATGTCTCGACGAGCTCCACAACTAGGCCATCTGGGTCGCGCAGCGACACGACGGTCTCGTTAAAACGTTGCTCTGGGTCCTCGAACTCGATCGCCAGATCCGCGAGGCGCAACATCCATGCCTCTAATCCGCCCGTAGGCACCCGAAAGGCAACCGAACTTGCCATGCCGGGACCGATTCGGCCTGAGCCTGCATTCGAGAACGGAAAAAACGACAGAACGGTTCCTGGCGTGCCGACATGATCACCGAAGTAGAAATGATACGTTCCGGGCTCGTCAAAGTTGACTGTCTTCTTCACAAGTCGAAGGCCAAGCACACGGGTGTGAAAGTCGATGTTTTGCTGTGGCCCGCTGGCAATCGCCGTTACGTGATGAATGCCAAGTGTTTTCGGCATGACGTATCCTAGCAGCTCAAACGCGACGTAGCCGGCAAGTTGGATCTTACCAACATCCCTGCTATCGGTTATTGGATTGCGAATTTGCCATGTCCATTAGCAGATGGAGGCAGCCAAGCGCGACCCCCGTCGCATCGATTTCGCCGCTGGGTGTGGGTGGCCTCACGAAGATCTTCCGATTACAACCTCAGGGTTTGTACTAAACCGACATCGTTCCGGGAGCGTATAACTGACGCATAGCTGCATTTCGAAAGCGCGAATTGCCGAGTGATGAAGCGATCATCATATGTGAGAGTTCGCGAGAGGAGATAGCTTTTCGTAGCTATCTCGCGCGCAGTCCCAAGGTAAGAAATCTGAGGGGTCGTTATGGGACTTCTTGTTGACGGTGAATGGCGTGATCAGTGGTACGATACCAAATCTACCGGCGGTAAGTTTGTTCGCAAGCTATCTCAGTTTCGCAACTGGATCACTGCCGATGGCCGTCCAGGATTGTCAGGAACTGGTGGATTCGAGGCAGAGGCTGGTCGCTATCATCTCTATGTTTCTTATGCGTGCCCTTGGGCGCACCGGACCCTGATCTTTCGCGAGCTGAAGGGCCTGGAGGAGAAGGTCTCCGCCAGCGTGGTGCATCCCTTTATGGGTAGGGAAGGTTGGAGCTTCGACGATTCATATCCGGGAGCAACAGGCGATCCGGTCAATCACGCGGATAGGCTTTACGAGATCTATCTGAAGGCGGACCCGGGCTACACAGGGCGCGTCACTGTGCCTGTACTTTGGGACAAGAAGAGCGGCACAATCGTCAACAACGAGTCATCAGAAATCATCCGTATGTTCAACTCGAGCTTCGATTCCGTTGGAGCTACGCCTGGAGACTATTATCCGGAACAGCGGCGCCCCGAGATTGATGCCTTGAATGACCGCATCTACGACACGGTTAACAACGGCGTTTACAAAGCGGGGTTTGCGACCACGCAAGAGGCTTATGAAGAAGCAGTCATACCCCTGTTCGAGACCCTAGATTGGCTTGACGATCGTCTGGAGAGGTCGCAGTACTTGTTGGGACCGCGCATTACGGAGGCTGATTGGCGTTTATTCACGACCCTTGTACGCTTCGATCCCGTCTATGTCGGACACTTCAAGTGCAACTTGAAGCGCATCGCCGATTATCCGAACCTCGCCGGATATGTGCGTGACCTCTATCAGCAGCCGGGGGTCGCGGCGACGGTACGCCTCGATCACATCAAAGCGCATTATTACGGAAGCCACCACACGATTAATCCGACGCGTGTTGTGCCGCTTGGGCCCCAAATTGATTATTCCGCACCCCAAGACCGAAACCAGCTTATGGATACATTGAGCGATGACTAATTCCTGGCCCGACATTCCCTTTGAACCCTGGAAAGAGTCCTGCGCCACGCTGCACTTGTGGACCCAAATCGTAGGAAAGTATCGGCTTGCACGCACGCCGTGGATAAACCATTCCTGGCACGCGACGTTCTACGTAACCTCACGTGGACTGACGACGTCTCCCATTCCCGCTGGTGCTCGAGACGTGCAATTCGACTTCGATCTCATCGATCATAAGCTCATTGGAAGCGTGACTGACGGCTCCAAGGGGTTCTTTATGTTGGAGCCCATGTCGGTCGCTGAGTTCTATCGCCGCTTCCTCGCGTTGACAGACGAGCTTGGTGTGCGAACCAAGATACACGGCTCGCCAAACGAAGTAGCCGATGCGATCCCATTTGAGCAGGACAAGGTTCACGCTTCCTACGAGAAAGATGCGGTAAACCGATTTTGGCGCGCACTCGTGCAGATTGACCGCGTCCTCAAGAACTTTCGAACCGGTTTTCTAGGGAAGGTGAGTCCAGTTCATCTTTTTTGGGGCAGCTTTGACCTTGCGGTAACTCGGTTTTCTGGGCGCGCCGCGCCGCTGCACCCGGGCGGAATACCAGCCCTACCCGACGCTGTCACACGTGAGGCTTATTCCCACGAAGTTATATCGGCAGGATTTTGGCCAGGCGGCGGTCCGTTTGAATACCCAGCGTTCTATTCATATGCCTATCCCGCGCCAGAGGGCTTCTCCACGCAAACAGTAGCACCGGGAGAAGCCTTCTTTGACGAGAAGGCGGGGGAATTCATTCTGCCATACAGTGCCGTTAGAAGTGCTACCGATCCCGAACAAACGCTGCTGCGTTTTCTGGAGTCGACTTACGATGCTGCCGCTCGATTGGGTGATTGGGATCGAGGATCGTTAGACTGTCCCCGCGGTCTAATCGGGATTCCACGGTCGCTCTGACAAGGCCTTTCCAGGTCTATTTGTCGAACTTCTATCGATATCTTTCGAGAGCATCCAAGGCGGACATCGGTTGCAGCAGGGAGTACGGCAAATCAGCGCCGCATTCCAACTTAGGAACCGATATCTCTTATTGGGCAGGTCATGCCGCCAAGCCTTTGCCTTGAAGGAAACGACGAGTGTTCAGCGCAGTAGTTTGTTATCGACGGCGAGCGCCTCGTCGGTACAGTGGCAAATACCAGATAGGGACGCTGCGCCGCCGGGTTGGATCGAGTAACGTATGCCCATCAGCATCATCGAAGCGCTCAGTGTTCCTTCGGGTGCCGTGAACGACGACTGCGTGGGCAACAAAGCTGCTCTGGCTTGGGTTATCGACGGGGCAACAGACGTCACAGAAGAACCGCTTGTTGGCACAGCATCGGATGCTGCCTGGTTCGCGCTGGCACTTGATGCGGCATTTCGCCGACAAGCTCATGATCCTCCCGCGGACCTCGCCCGACTCCCCGTCCTGGTCGCGCCAGAGTTAGCCGACGAATTTGAGAGAAACGCGCACGCCGGAAGCCCAAGGCGCGTTACGAGCATCCATCTGCAGCAGCCCTCGTCGTCCGCGAACGCGACAACCAGCTCGAATACGTCAGCGTTGGCGATTGCACGCTTTTGGCGGAGACGCCGTCTGGGTTGGTGCGCATTGGCACGGAAGCAGCAGACGCTGGCGATAGCTACATTGCCAACGCCATTCGTCGCTTCCAAGAGCGGGAGGCCGTGCCAACAGCCGAGAGCGCCCGTGAGCACATCTGGCCTAAGATTCGGGCAGGCCGCGCCTATATGAACGACCCTAACGGTTATGGCGTATGGTCCGTGACGCCTCCGCCTGCGTGCCACGTGCACGCAGGGACAATTGAGCTTTCCGCAGGAGGTACTGCGCTACTGGCAACTGACGGTCTCTTGCGGCTAGTCGACATCTTTGCGCGCTACTCAGAGCAGACAATGCTTCAAGCAGCACTATCGAGCGGGCTTGGCGGGCTTGTCGAAGAATTGCGACGGCTCGAGGCCTGCGATCACGATAACATCAGCTACCCCCGCGCTAAGACATATGATGACGCTAGCGGGCTGCTGTTGCGGTTCAGCTGACGTTGCTTTGCATGGGCCTCGAATAATGCGGACAGGAGTCTTTGCTGCCGCTCTTTGAGGCAGCTCAATGCCTTTGCGATGGGCGAAAGTAATAGAAGAAGGACTCCCAAGACTTCGGCCGAGAGGGTGTTACATGGGCTTGAGAGGTACGGCTGCTCTCGTCACTTGCGCTCTGCTCGCATCTCATGCGCTAGCTGGGACACCCGCAGAGGCGCCGCTCGCCGAAGCGCGCGCCGCCGTCAAGGCCCTTGGTGACGGCCATCAAGGCTGAAGGTCCCGTCTTAGCGATTGCGGCGTGCAAGACGGTTGCGCCGGTGCTGGCTGAAGAAGTCTCAAAAGAGCATGGTCTTGTGATAGGGCGTACAGCATTGCGCGTGCGCAATCCGGCGAACCCACCCGACGAGTGGGAGCGCAAGGTGCTGGAAGACTTCGTCGCCAAAATCGCAGCCGGCGCCAATCCTGCCGCACTTGAGCATATTGAGACCGTGCTGGAGGGCGACACAATGGTCTTGCGGTACATGAAGGCGATCCCAACCGCGGCCGAGCCCTGCGTGGCTTGCCACGGCTCAAATCTTGATCCGGCGCTCAAGGCCTAGATTGAGCGCCTATACCCGGACGACCAAGCCAGCAACTTCAAGGCGGGCGAGCTTCGCGGTGCTTTCACCGTGACGATAAAGTGAATTGATTGAGACGAATGCCCAAATTTCGATATGCAAGATAGTGGGTATGATCTGACTGCTAGTCGCGAACGCTCGGACAACTACTCATGCAAAGGTCCGCTTATGACCCAAAGCGGACATTATTGCATGCACAAAAAGATGTTCGCTTCTCTCAAAGGCGGACGCCTTCAAGAGCGCAGTCCCTTTAACCAAGTGACCTATGCCAGGCCGGCATGCAAAAGCTTCGACAGGGGAACTGATCCGTTGCAGCTAAGATCACTCCTTCTGGATATCCTCAAACTCGTCACTATCGTTAGCCTCATCCTCATCGTCGCTCTTTCGGGTACACCTCGATCTTTTGCGGCGGAGAAGGTTCCGGTGCCTGTTCCGTCTTGGATGCGAGCCCATGTCGGTAAGGGCGAAGGTCAAATCGCACCTGTGGTCTTGCAAAGGGCGCGTGCGCTTTATCTGCAAAAAGTGCGCGAAGGCGTGGTCAAGACCCCCTGCTACCTCGCCATGGACGCGACGCGCCCCAGTTCTTTGGGCCACGGCAAGCTGGGGCGCCGGTTTTACATCATCTGCGAAGACGATCGGTCGTTTCGCGCAATTTCATCGGGTTACGGCAGCGGTCGCAACTTGAGAGGCATCGCGAATTTCTCAAACGGAAGACGGTGCGCAAAGAACTTCAGCAACGCGACGGATTCCAAGTTGACGACCGGCGGGGCCTATGTGACGGCCGAGGAGACTACGTCGTTCAAAGGCTATTATCGCGTCTCAGCGAAGAAGAACGCGCCTTTTCTACGTACGTTCGTGCAGTTTGACGGC
>JAUVPN010000236.1 GCA_030598645.1 Hyphomicrobium sp.
GATTTGCTTGGCGGGACCATGTGCGTGGGGTGACCACGACATTTGCGGCAAGCGACAATCTCGCGTTTAGGCACAAGACAGCAGTCCGTCTCGCCGAACTCGATAAGAAATGGGCCGATAGAATCGACATTGGCTACACGCTCGACCCTGGCAAAGTCACCCAAGACAGGAAAAGTCCAAGCGTAATCGTGGCTGCGGCCAATGCGTCCGGCGAGATTGTGCGATACTTCGAAGCCGGCGAGACCGCGGCCTATTTCGGCTCACCGTTTGCGCGCAATACTGCCAAGGGATTTTACGATGCCACACGCGAAAGCCGCATGGTGGCCTCCACTGGAAAGATCATTGCTGCGATCGCCATTGCTAACACGCGGCGCGACTCAATCGGATCCCTCTACGTGGATACAAAGGCGCCTGCCCGCGGTCTTGAGACGTGCCGGCGCGGATCGAAGAAGTACGGGCGCAAGGCGATTGTTTCATTTGCTTGTTCGCTGAACGAGCCTCTGCTGCGCCGTACCGCACGCGTGGGGCAGAGGAGCGTGGGCAAGCTCATTGATCAACTCGGCTTCACTATGCCGCCGCCCAACGCAATGGGAGAAGGAACGCCGCCGTCCACTGCGGTGGTACTAGGTCAGGTTGCAGCGGCACCGCGGCGCGTGCATCAATTGGCTGGAACGGTGCTCGCTAGCCTTACCGGGCGGGGCAAGGCAAAAGTACCGCTGCCGTCTCTGGTTAAGACGTACGATTACACGCGCTTAGAGGGCGCGGCTCAGGCAGCACGCGGGGGCGACGGTCAAATCATCCCCGACAAAATAATCAAGCGGGGCGGGCGGGCGCTTCTGAAGTCCTTGCTTCAGGCTCCGCTTTGCTACCGGGCCGGCGGACGGGCCGTCGGTACGCTTAAGAGCCTACACGCTTGGTGCGCAGCTCGACGTAAAGGCCTCCGACTGCATTTTGCCAAGACAGGTACGCAAGTTACCGAGGATCCCAACGCGACCGTCGATGCATGGATTGCGGGCGGTCTACAATTTACTAACGGCGCCGCCTATTCTTACGTGGTCGTCGTGGGAACGGGATCGGTACGTGAGCCGTGGGCAAGGCGCCTTCATTCCTCGCAAGTGGCCGCACCTTTGCTGGAAGTCTTGCTCAACGATCTCGAAGCGCACGCCAAGGCAAACCCAGGCGCGCAATCGTTGCGGCGTAGACGTCGTGTGCCGTTGGGCTTCGTTTCGCAACGACCAGCCGGCGAAGTGACAGCAGCCGACGAGTTCAAGCGCAACCTTAGATCCAACTAAGCCACGCGGCCGAAGATGCACGCTACCGTCTTTCGTCACTTCAGCGCCGCACTCACGACAAAAACCAGGCCTACGAAAAACCTGGATCACAAAACCGGGGTCGATCGGCAGACACTGAGAGCGAACGAGGCGTTTCGCACGTTTGGTGGCTGAGCGGTCCCGCACGTCTCACGTGTCGGCTCGACCAGTCATCTCTTGCTGCGAAGAGTTGAGCAGGTCACCCAATGGCGTTCAAGTCGGGCGCGTCACCCACGCGTTTTAGGGCTCCCAACGAGAGTCTCAGCGTTCCTTTGGATCGCACCGAAGAGTGGGCTGAGCCGGAGAAGCCACGGCGCGATTGGACCAAAATTGTCCTCATCGTCGGATTGGCTTCGCTATCGTGGGTTGCGACCTACGTTGGCATGCTCGAGCTCATACAGTCGAACATGGGCTCGTTGCCAATCACCCACAAGGCGATCATCGGCTTCTCGGTCGCCATGTTGATGACGATGGTCGTGTGGCTGCTGGACCAATTGTTTGCGCCACTCGATTGGTTCACGAAGGGTGCCTACGTCGGCGGCTATGTGTTCTTGACGATCATTTCCGTCGGCTTCGGATTTGGCTTTTACTGGAAGGTTCTGGAGAGTCGCTCAGAAGCTGCGCGTTCTGCCGAAAGCGCCGTCGGGCAGGTACAATCCTCTCTACACGCTGCCTCGACGAGACTCGAGCAGCTCCAATCCACACTCGTTCAACTATCCGCTATTTCGGCAGAGAAGGCTGAGCTAGAGCGCACGAAAGGAACCTCGTGTCCAAACAGCTCGCCTGGCGATGGTCCTCGCCGCAAGATGCGCGATGAGGATGCTGAACGCTTCCTGTTCGCTTCCAACTTCGTCAAGGGTCGTGTTGGCGTCGTGAACAGCGATATGGCAGCCCTCGACGACGAGCTTGCCAAGATTGTCAGCGACGATCCTTCAATCATCGACCCCAAGGCCGGCACGCGTAACGAGTTCATGCGTTCTCTTGGGCGCCGGCTCGACATGACGGTAACGGGCTTCAACGCATTCCGCACAGATCCGCAACTGCGCCAGATCCGCTCCGATCTCGCCGCCCGGTCCGAGCGAACCACGATCCCGAATGGCCGCGGTAGAACGATCTCGTGTCCCGACCCGCAGCTACAATATGCGCTGCGCGGTGTCGTGAGCGCGATCGACCAATTACCCAACCTGGAAAAGCCCAAGATCGCCGCCGTCGAAGGATCAGAAGCAACCATTGAGGCGTTCCGCCGCCTTAGCGCGACTTTGTATGGACTGATGTCGTTGGAGCTTCCGCCATCGGCCGACGAGCTACGTGAGTTGCAGCAAAAAGCGGTGCAGTCTGTCGAAAAACCGGCTTCCCTGCGCGCGATGGCCACCGAAACCGTCGGCTTATCGCAACGTGACTATATTCCCTTTGGCATTGCCGTCTTTGTGGATTTGTGTCTGCTGCTTGTGTCCATCGGTCGGCCGATGAACCGCTTTGTGGCAACGCGCCAAAGCATGATTGCGGCAGAGCGGAGCCCAGTATTTCCGATCCTGTCGCGCTTCAACGAGATTCACAATCACGAGCTCAGGAGCACATTCGACGTATTTCGTGAAGTCATATTCGAATCGGGTGGGACTTACTACGTCGCAGTACCGCTCAATGCCCCTCGCGACCATCCTCAACGGACGCAGCTGAGACTGGACGCGCAGGTGTTGGCCAACCTGTGCTACGCGCTTGAGGGTCAGGGTGTGCTGACACGGCCCTGGAAGCTGACGCCTTCGTTGGTCGCACAGCGAAAGCTACGGCGCCAGGGGAGCAAGTTTATTGAGTGTTACAGCAACCGTCGGATGGCACTGTTCCCCAGAGCCTGGCGCGCATTGAATAGCCTATTTCTTTCTGACCATATTGAAGGCGAGGCACCGGCTTTTCGCATTTACGCGTTCAAGAGCGGGGCCTGGCCGGAGCTAATTCTTGGCGCAGTTATGGGTGCAGCCGGACGCATCGAGGCGGAACGCCGCCACACCCAGCCTACAGCGGCGGCCGGGGAAATTGCCGAGACCCCACGTGGTAACGCAAAGCAAGCAGACGCGATGAAGTTCAACGAGATTGACTTGGCGCCGAAGCCGAAAACAAGTACTGGGCGCGATGCTGTAAACGGCGCAGAGCGTGATGCGAATCTGGATGCGGTAAACGGTAAATTCGACATCGACTTGCCAGTGGACACCCAAAGAAACTCTGAGCATCGTCCTCAAAAGCCCATCGACCCTACCTTGCGTGAACGCTTCGGGTCATATGCTTCGCAGGCAGAAGCCGAACTGGCGACCTATCGCACGATGGACGAAGAGACCTACGATAACCCAAACACTGATATCAAAGTGCCAGCAAACAGCAACGCCGTGCCGGCTGACGCAGCGCATCCCGACGAGCCCCGCTCAACTGACATTATTGTACCGTTTCCCATACCGCGGCCTTCCGCCAAGGACCGCCCGAAAGGTTTTCTCAACGACGGCATATCACCGCCGAAGAAAACCTTGCGCCGGCAACCCATCGAGCCTGGCAATACTCCGGCTACAATCGGTGTTGAGCTACGCCGTGAGACGGCAACTTTCCACGTGCCCATCAGCCAGGCATCGCTGCCAGAAGCCCTTACAAACTTAGCCGAAAATATAAGAGTACAAGGCCACATGGCGAGCGAACAATCGCAGTTAGAGTTGACTTTGCCGCCCCTTGGTCAAGTTTCAAACGGAGCACAATCGGCTAATATGTCTGTGGACCATCCCAGTTTCGCCGAGGAACTGACCGATTTCGAGCCTCCACTAGTCCTACGAAAAATAATGGAGTGAGTGACAAAACACCGACGGCTCCACTTTGGCTTTCAACACTTGATTAACCCAAATGCCCGCTTAATAGAGCCCATCAAGAAAAACTCCGGTCGCAACTGTTTTCGCTCATCGTGGCCCGGCCAACAAAAGGGACTGTGCTTATGCCACTGAGGGGCTCATCACCTTCCATTTGCGTGTCGAGTGAAGAGAAAGTTGCAAAGCTCATTGAATTCATCAGCAAGGATATAGACAACCGCAGCGCATCCGGGTCGGGTGCGAAAGGCGGCTGTTACTTGCTCATCGCGCGCTCATTGGACAGCCCCGTAACCCAATCTCTACGCGCGCTGGCCCCACAGATTACTGCGGCAGGCATCACTGTGCGCACTATCTTCAGCGCACTAAGGCCCGGCCACGCAACCGATCTACCTGGAGAGTGCCGCGTCCTCCGCGATCCTCGTCTACTTGCAGCTCATGAGCAACTGGTGCTCGGTCCCA